>JAFGTT010000020.1 GCA_016933955.1 Candidatus Zixiibacteriota bacterium | reverse complement strand
GGCGATGGTGTCGCTGGTTCTGGCACCGTTGTTTATATAGATTAGATTGGGATTAAAATGAGGCGGAGAAATCGCCTCGAATAAATTGAGCGGGTACTATTCGGTACCCGCTCTTTATTTTTGGTGATCAAATCGATTTATTTTAATCCAAGAATTCCCAGGTTAGACCATAATAATTATAGCGACCGGGAAGCGGATAGTTTTCTTTCAATGAATACTCTACCGATGGTGCGTTTTGGAAGATGTAATAAAACCGGAATTTTTTTATACGGAACGAGAGTTTGATACTCAGGATTATATCTTCACCCAGATCGGCATTATCATAGCCATGATAAGCCGATAGATAAGTCGCCTCACCGTATCCGTATAGGTGAAGATCGAACTTTTCGGAATACAGATGTATCTGAAGACCCGATGACGCCTGATAATCCGGAGCATAAGCCGGATCATCATTGCCGTTTATTTTAATATAATGATACCCCGCCCCGACTGACCAGTTTATCATATCACGCCAGGATAAACGCTGGCGGATTGAGATATCACCGAAATCAATATCGTGATTGGACGGTTGATAAAAACCCAGAATAAAATCGGCCGAATCACGCCGGACCCAGTCGATGCCGTCGGTTATTTTTCCGCCGGTGACCGATACCAGCAGATCGTTTCCGGCCGGTCCCAATCCCAGAGTCAGGTTAGCGGTCAGTTGCCGTTCCTCTTTCAGGTCGGGATTACCTGCCTCGGAATAATCAGCCGTAGCGCCAATAATGGCATTGACTGTCGGATTCAGATCCAATTCATACTGGCGAGGGAATCTTGTGGTATATCCTGCCGAGATAGAATAGTACAACCTTGAGCTTATACCGATTAACGTCAGGGCGGCTGAAGGCGCCGGATCAAAACCGCCGACCTGTTCGGCTTTAATGTAACCGAGCCAGGCCAGAGATGAGTCGCCCAGCATGAATTTGCCTGATATAAACCCGGCGAGTCGTTTGTTATCGACATCAGTATCCTTGTATTTTTCTTGCCGGGCCGAAGCCTCCAGAAACAATCCCAACCCGCCCAGTTTTCTTTCATGGATAAAATGGAAGGAATTGTCGTACACATCAAGTTTCCGGTCGTACGTCCGGGTAGCCTGGTCAAGAGCGGATTCGGAGCGCTGGTGACGGAAGGTGACGGTACTGCTCTGACCGCCGGGGTGGATTAATTCCAGGCCGACCGACAGATCGCGGTCGCGCCGGAAACGGTTCATATATTCCAGAGTGCTGTCCGGCCGGAAAGGAAATTCACCGTCTCGACGGTACAGACGCCCCTGCAAATGAAGATTAAGATTATTTTTCAGCGGATAATCGACTTCGCCCCAGTGGTGATAAGCATCATCTTTGGCGTTACTGAATTCGCCGTTGGCCCGGCGATATTCGGCCGCCAGGCTGACCTGCCGGCCTTCAACCGTCCTGATGGTAAACAAGCCCTTGGTATTGGCGTAACCGAACCATCCTTTGTCCACCGTCATTTTCGATTCCGCCCGGGTGGTGTCGGGTCGAAGCGGAAACATGACCAGTGACGAGGTGGCATTATAACCACCGAAAATCATCCCGAGGGGACCATTGATATTGTAAATCTCTGCCGTCGCGGCGGTGGGCAAATCGTTGAAATCAATCATATTATCGGGTTCCAGATGATGTTCGAGCGGGGAGAGGCGATTGTCGTTGAATATTATATCCATCCGGTCGCCGGGCAGGGTGAAAGGTGAGCAGGTCTTTCTTAAGGGCACAGTCTGGTAGCTAACCGTGAAACAACTCGGAACCAGTCTCAGGTAATCGGCAGCATCATGCTGAAATGACCTGACAGCGTCGTCGTAAAGATTCAATCGTGCTTTTGGAATGATATATTTCAGGCTATCTGCAAAATGATATCGAGGTTGCGGTTTTTCATCGGGCAGCGCAATTTTGATGGGCCGGAAAGGTAGTCCGGTACTGTCAGTTGTTGGATTGGGATCGGGGGTGATAACGGCCGAATCACCCGGTTCCGGATCAATCGTCCCGCCGACCGCCGGAATCATCCCGGGACCGTTTACCAGGAACAATAACACCATAGATATAATGATAATTCTTGTCATTGATCAGCCATTTTTCCCCTGTCGATCATCAGTTTCAGAACCGGGTGCAATAATGGGAATATTATAGCATTTGAGACGATGGTAATCAATGAAAACAATAATCCGCCGATCAATCTCGGCCAGAAAGGCTGAAACAAATAAGCGTCGACAATATCGACTATCAGATGAAAGATCAGTCCACAGAGAAGCCCGCTCAACGCCAGAATGAAAATTACATTTAGGTTGAGCCGTCTGAACGTGATGGGTAAACGGGCCGCGAAGGCCCCAATTATGGCAGAAAAAGAAATCCCCAGCAACTGCGATAGCAGAAGCGGAAAGGGTGCCGGACCGAAAGGATTGAAGTTTGACCAGAGAAAAAAACCGATTACCCCGACCCCGATTCCGGGCCAGATACCCCAGGCGAAACCGGCCGCGAAGACAATGAAAAATGACGGATTGACATTATACAACAGGGAAGTGAAATACGAGAAAATAAAAACCAGAGCCGCAAAAATGGCGACTCTGGTGATTTGTGTAATCCCGGCCTTCATTATTTAATGACGGCGATTTTGAGCTTCTTGTTGATGCTCGGATGGCCATCCTGGAAAGCCAATTCCAGGTAGGCCAGATACACGCCGCTGGCCACCTTTTTACCGCTTTCGTTATCGAGATACCAGGCCGAAAACAGGTTGCTGATATAATCTCCCGACTCGCCGGCGACATCGGGTAACCGGATCACTTTTTCACCGGCCACATTGAAGATCGTCACTTTCAGGATTGCCGGGGCATCCAGCCGTTCACTGGTTTCTACCGAGACCCTGAAAGTTACCGAATCGTCGGGCGAATCGACCCGCATCGGATTAGGGTAAGCCAGAAAGTTGGTGATAAAATCAACATCAGGCGGGCTGATAGAATCGTTGAATATCAGAGTATAGCCATATTTTTTCGGATACGAATTGACACTGGTGGTTACCGGGGTCGCTACACCTATAATATTGCTATAACTGGCTGTTTGAGTATTAAATCTGGCCGCCTGTAATTCAGCAGGCAGAAATTTCTCTATAACTGCGGCCGGGCCGACACCGCTGACCGGAAAGCCCAGAAAAGTTATAGCCCAGGAAATGTGATATGTTGTATCACGAGTACCCAAGAAATAAACATATAATGAATCATCAGCTATCTGTGATATCTGTCTTAAATCGATATAATGGGCGCTGAGATTCTGAGGCATGTGATTCTTGAAACGGGAAATATTCGATCCGTCCAGAAGAGTATCAGTTCGCCAGCCATCGGGTTGGAACCAGATCAGAGTGTCGATATACTCATTGAAAGTCAGAAACATGCTGTCGATGAAACGGGGGTACTGCGCCCCCTCGGAATATCCGATCCCGGCCGGGGCCCGGGAACGGCGGGATCCGGTGAAGACATTCCATACCGCGAATTCATTGAGGAGCGATACCAGATTATATTCCCCGGCGGTGACACTGTCAATCACTTCGTCGACCGCCGTGTGGAACTGCGGCCCCACCCCGAGATCGCGGCATTTTTCCCAGATGGCCCTGATTACACCGGTTCCGAATTTTTCCGATAAAAACAGGGGAAAGATCATGCTGGCATACTGATGTAATCCCTGATCGCGAATACTGACATCCTGCAGGCTGTACCAGGGAGCATTGAAAAAGTACAGCAAATAAGCATAATAATCATTGATATTATCATACGCCATTTCTTCCATCCAGACCGCCGACATCTCCCACCAGTACAGGGCCGCAAGACCGTCATATTCCTGGTACTCTGTATAATCCATTGCGTAATGGATGGTGTGAAAGAACTCGTGAGCCAATGTCACACGAGCGGCATCGAGCCGCCGATTCATGGCATCGCTATCGTTGTAAGGATAAATATTATAGTCATTATCGATGACCAGAAAGGAAGTGACGCTCTGCGTTGTCAGGGCCGTTTCCGGTTCGGTATAACCATAGTAACTTGGTCCCAGATTAAGTATGTAAATATCCTTAAGCGAATCGCCACCCATGGTACCATCAGATGGCGGAGCCGGAAAACCCAGGGCATTGACCTCGAGGGCCCAGACTGAGTCAGCAATAAGAGCAATATGGTTGACATAATCGGGAATCAGATCGCCCCCGCCCAGAGTATCGATATCAACCTGATAGACAGAATTGGGACCTTCGATAGTGTAATGGATACGAAAATGTCCGGCGGCTGACAGATATATGGAATTAAGCCCGCTCGGACGACCAGCGAGCGCGTCAAGATCGGCCGCCAGTTTACCGGTGAAATTCCGGCGGTTTATAAAAGCCGAAAAGACGATATCGGTACCGCAATGAGGTAAATCTACACCTTCCATCGAGGCCGGAAGGGGCCCTTCACCTCGCAAATATCGCAGTCTGTCAAGGATATCCAGTTGCTGTTCTTCCGATAGGCTTGTCGGGTAAGCCGCCTGAATAACGCCCATGAAAATAAGCAGGGCGAGCAAAAGCATGTTTTTCACCGTGGACCTCTATTTTTAAGTTTGACTTTTTCTTTCATAGCGATCAGAAATTCCAGCGGAACCGGCTGGGAACCGATCATGCCGTGCCGATCATCGCGGCCGTGATAATCACTTCCTCCCGATTTCAGGAGACCCTTTTTCTCGGCGATTTTCGTCAATCGTCGCCTGGTGGAGTTGTTGTGAAACGAATGGTACACTTCAATACCGTCCAGTCCGTATTCGGTAAATTCGTCGATATGCACGGCGGCATTGGCAATACCGGGATGAGCCAGAAATGCCAGTCCTTCAGCCTGGTGAATCAATCGAATTGCCTCCCGGGGGGTAAGGTTTGCCTTGGGCACATAGGCCGGTCCGTCCAGTCCGATATACTTATTGAAAGCCTCTTCAAACCTGCCAACAGCTTTAACCCTGACCATGGCATCAGCCACATGGGGTCGGCCGATGGCGGAATCTCCGGCAATTTCCCGAACCAATTCCAGCGGAATATCTATTCCCAGATCTTTTAACTTATTTAACATTTTTTCGCCCCGTTGGTTCCGTTTTTCACGGAAACCTTCGATTGCACGCGAAAAAGCGTCTGCCTTGGGATTAAAATAGTAACCCAGAATATGAATATCCTCGCCATCCTGACCGGCCGACAACTCGACCGCCGGAACCAGTTCCGGGTCGCCTTCTCTTAGCAAATTACAGGCTTCGAGGTAGGCTCCGAAATTATCATGATCGGCGATGGCAACCGCGGCCAGATCCAATTCCCGGGCGAGTCTTAAAATTCCGCCCGGATCATCCCGACCATCGGAATAAGTTGTGTGTACGTGAAGATCGATATATCGGGGCATCTACATTTTACTTTCCACAATATTCTTGATTTCGGCCGCCAGCCCATCACTTTTTTCCTGGAGGTCCCTGATCCTGGATTGCATCTCCCGGACGAATTCCTGATCCTCGAAACCGACAATATTTATTTTCACGTTATAAATGGCTCCCTCGATTGCGGCCTTGGCCATCAGGGCCGCCACTCCGGCATCGGAAACAGAATTTACATTACCTTTTTCGGCAATAATTTTCGACATTTCCATCACCTTCAAAGCCAATCCGGCGGTTTCAAGAGGAACTCTGGCGGCGCCGCGGGTGGCTTCGACAATCGCGGCCGCCCGTTTATCCTGTTCGGCCTCGGTATCTTTGGGCATTCGGCGGGTGGCCACCAGTTGATCAAAGGCCTTGCCATCCTTAACAATCATCTCCCGAATCCGTTCCCGAAGGGTTTCGGATTGCTGTAAAACTTCGGTCAGTTCATCGGAGACATCTTTGTATTTTTTCTTGCCGACCGTCAGCCTGCAAACCATTGAGTTGAGAGCCGCGCCCATTGTCCCGGCCGCCGCCGCCACCGATCCGCCTCCCGGGGTTGGGGTTTTGGCCGCCACCTCATTATAGAAATCAGAGGTCGAGCCCTGTGAACTCCCACCCAAACGCCGTAATTTTTCTTCGAGAACCTGTTCCACCGTGAAATTCTCCAGGCGGAGATAATAATCGGCCACATCGAAAAGCGCCTGTTGAGGAATTAACCCGACGATTTCCGAGGAAACCACATTCACGCCATAGCGGGCCGCCTCGGCTTTGATCGTTTCGAACACACGGAAAATGGGGGTTTTGTTATAGCGGACGAGATTCATCGAAACCTGAACCTGATTACGCTCCGCAATCGCAAAACCCATCGCTTTGCAGAATCGGTAACCGCCCCGGGCATCGCGCACAGCCGTGGCTATATTTTTAGCAATAGAAACCCGATTGGTATCTAGGTAAACATTGTAGGCCACCAGGGGGAATCTGACGCCAATGGCGGTTGAGCCGGCTTTAAGATTCATTTTAGAGGGGCCGAAATCCGGTTTTCTTTCCGGATCGGTTTCGATACTGTCGCGGATCCCCTCATACTCTCCCCGCCGGACATCGGCCAGGTTTTCCCGGTCGGGCCGGCTGGCCGCTGATTCATACAGGTAAATGGGAATATCCAATTCATCGCCGACTCGCTGGCCGAGCTGTTTGGCCAACTCCACCGCCTCGGCTACCGAGAAGTCGGAGATGGGAATAAAAGGACAAACGTCGGTTGCGCCCATGCGGGGGTGCTCACCCTTATGGGTGGTCATATCGATTAATTCCGATGCCTTTTTAATACCCCGGAAACAGGCCTCGACAGCATACTCGGGCTGGCAGACGAAGGTCACTACCGCTCGATTATGATCGCCATCCATTTCGCGGTCAAGCAGAACGACTGTATCTACCGAAGTTATTTCATTTATTATCTGGTCGAGCACTTCCGGTCTTCTCCCTTCAGAGAAGTTCGGGACGCATTCAACGAGTCTAATCATTTTTTGATCTCCATTTTCTTTTGTGATTCCGAAATATAAGCGTTAAGTCCCCAGGCCAGCAGGGGAATCATTATTTCGTGATGTCCGATAAAATTGAAACCGCGGCCCCCACCGGAGGTCGGGCGACTGACGACATTGACCATCGGCCGATAGTGATTGATCATATCGAAATTGGCGGTGGTGATATTACTTTTTCGTTTTTTCAGATTACGGGCCACGGTGAGAGCTTTCAGGAAAACTTCCGGTAGAATCACCGCCGAGCCGATATTGGCAACCGCGCCGCCCCGATCAACATCAATCAGCAACCGGGAGAGAATTTTAAAATCCCGGTATGAAGCTTCGGCTGTTGGTCCGGGCCGGAAAGAGGGCTGTTGCTGGACAATATCGGTTCCAATCACCAGGTGTACCATGGCGGGTAAATGCAATCGATCGGAAGCCGCCATAAGAGAATACCGGCGGTATCGGGCTTTGCGGCGATTGATATACATACCGGCGGCTTCGCCCAGGCCGATATTTTCTTTTTCGGCCAGATCGACTACTCCGGCAAACCAATCCCCGGTTTCCCGGGCCATGCCAAAGGTTCCATCCTCAAGACCGACCTGAACATCCTCGGAGGTTTCGCCATTAAAGGCCAGTTCGAGATCATGAATCAGCCCCGCCGAATTCAACGAGATGCCGGTCACCAGGCCTTTCTCCATTAGATCGATTATAATGGGGGAGAGACCGACTTTGATAACGTGAGCCCCCATCATCATAATAAATGGAAAACCTTTGCGACGGGCGACTGTGACCCGATAGATGAATTGTTTCAAGTCGGCGGCTTTCAGGAAATCGGGCAGACTGTCGAAAAAGGTATGCGCTCCCTGCGAATTGATGGGCCACGCAAAGGCTCTGACAGCCGCCTTACTATGGCGGGTATCAATATTAATCGTTCTGATTTTTTTCAGATCAGCCTGTTTAAATCGGGTCATAATTATCTAAAAATCGAGAATTTCACCCAGTTGATAGTCGGTCAACTCGGCCGAAATCGAGCCGACCAACACTTTTGATTTCATCAGGACGGGTAATTTCAAACGGTCATCGGTCAGCCAGACTTTCAACCGTCCTTCATGCTGAAAAATACCGGCCGAGAGGAGTAACGGTTCGACCACCAAGCAGTCGAATTTCCCGGCCTTCACCTTGACGGTTTCTTTCTGGAGAACCCGGACTTCCATTGGGTACGATTTGCCATCGGTGAAATTATCGACGTAGATGGACTCACCGATTTTTAAATCACGGGTCCTGACATAATATAATATGGACAAAGCGTCTTGGATATAATTATTGATATCCAATGTGTCGTTTTCATAGATAACCCGATGGTTTTCCTGGTCGAAAGAATAGCTCTTGTTTGCCTGATAACTCCCCTCGCTCAGCTTTTTCTCGAAATGCCAGCTAAACAGGCCCCGGGCGTCGAAAACCGATTCAACCCGATCCTCCACGCGGTAAAATGACGAGAAAAATCGGTTGGAGTTGGCTGTCGATATCAGCAGATAACAGGGCCGCCCATTATATTCAATCAAATCCTTGACCTCCATAGTGGCATAACCGGCATTAATAAAACCGTAGCCGATATCGAATTGCAGTATTTCGCCAATTCCGAAAGCGAGGTTCTCCTCATAACGGCCGATACCGCTATCGTCAGTCACGGCGGGCGATTCGGTGCCGGCCGAGGCTTTGCGCGGGACTATTTCGATAAAATAGAATCCGGTCGCAAAGGTTATCAGGCTTAAGGCTACTATTAATATCTTTTTAACCATACAGACCATTATTCCGATTTTTGACCAGCCATTTTTGCCAGATCGGGGAGAATTCGGCCCAGCTCTTCACCAATTTCCAGAAAAGTCTGGTTGTACATATCGAGTGAACCGCCAATAGGGTCCTCGACTCCATCACCTTCGCAACCGGATTGCGGAAAATTCTTTAAAAGATATGTTTTCTGTTCAGCTGATGGATCGATCAGTCCGACTTCCCGGCAATGGCTCGATGTCATACCGATAATAACATCGGCGTTTTTTATCAATTCGGCGGTAAGAGGCTGGGATCTGTGACGGGTTATGTCGGCCTCCCACATTTTCACGGCCTCGATAGCGTAAGTCGTGGCTGGAAATCCCGCGGCCGCCGCCGTTCCGGACGAACAAACCACAATTCCTTCGATATTACGATTTTCCAGCAATTTTTCCAGGCCGCCTTCGGCCATCGGTGACCGACAAGTATTGCCGGTGCAAACAAACATAACTCGTAACATGCCGGCGATTAATTCTCCTTCATTGCCTTTTCGATTTCATCCGGTCCATAAACTCCGGTTCTCAGAATGCGGTAATTTTCACCGGTACAATCCACAACCGTGGAAGGTAAGGAATTAAGACGACCGGAATCAAGATATAAATCGACTTTAACCCCAAAAATATCAGCCGCAATATCTATGGTCTCCGGTGTCGGCTGACCGGAAAGATTGGCACTGGTGGCGGTCAGATTGAAATCGACCCGGTTCATTATTTTGTCGATTAGCGGCGACGACGAATACCTGATTCCGATTTTATGATCGGTGACAATCGGGGCCGGGAATCCGGCGCGATCGGATAGGATCAGGGTCAGCGGTCCCGGAAGCAAGGTCCGGGCGAGTTTTCGTGCGGTACGATTTAAATCGGCCAGGAAATCGATTTCCTTCAGTGAACGGACGAATATTGCGGTCGGCAGGTTCAGACTCCTTTGCTTCAAATTGAAAATTTTTTTTACCACCTCATCTCTGTCAGTTCTACCCAGAAAACCGTAATTCGTTTCCGTGGGAGCAATGATAAGGCCGCCTTTGGTCAAAACCTCGGCGGCTTTTTCAATAGTATCAAAATCAGGCCGATATTGATCAGTCTTCAGGATATTGAGGATTCTCATCAATCGGTTCCGGTCTAATCAGGCCCGTATCGCTTGTATCCACCAGCGGCGGCAGGTTGTCATCATAGATATCATCGAGCTTTTCGATATTAAGGCTTATCCGAACCACCCAGGCGTTTTTGTAGCCGGCTTCCCTGGCAACCGGGAGATAATCCTCAGCCTCCCGCCGGGAACCGAAATCGGCTACCCGCACTTTATAGTACGGCACCTCATAATCAAGATAAACCGGCCGATCAAAGACCTCCCGGGCAATATTCAGTTCCTTGGCCGCGGGGCCATAAGTGTTGGACGTAAATAGCTGTATCCGGTAATCCTCCCGCGCGGCCGCCGTGACTATCCCCAAAGGTGATAAAGCGCTTGTGTCGGCGGTGAATCCGGAGGTGTCAATTCGGGCAGCAATTGGATATAAGGCCGGAACGTTTATATAATCATCGGAGAGGGCCATTGGATTATAAGCAATCTCTTTTGAAGATTTTTCACCCTTGGCGATTTCCTCGCCGGGCCGATCAAAAGATCCCCGGCACCCGGCCAGAATAATGATCAGGACGGCCCATAAAAAAGCCACCGTTATTGATTGCGATTTAATCATAAGTATTTCTTCAGGTCTTCTTCCTGTCCCAATTCCTTGAGTACTTTCTTAACTTCGTTGACTTTGGTTTTATGAGCCACCAGGACGATGTCATCGGTTTTAACGATAACCGTATCGGAGACCCCGATCGAGACTATTATACCGCCGTTTTCGTTATAAATCGTGGTTTCATACGTACCCTCGGTCCGGGCGCGGCCGATGATGACATTGTTATCCATATCCTTTTCTTTGTATCGCTCCAGGGCATTCCAGCTTCCGACGTCATCCCAGATAATATCCCCCTTGATAGCCAGAACGTTTTCGGCATTTTCGAGAACGGCGAAATCTATGGATATCGGGGGACTCTGTTTATACAAACGGCTTCGCTCCGAGGATTCCCGGTCGGTGCCGATTTCCCGGGAATAATTATCGAGCAGAGTGCACATCTCCGGCTGACACTGATCGATAGCATTGATTACGGCATCGACCGACCAGATGAACATACCCGAATTCCAGAGATGTTTTCGCCCGTAATAGTACTGCTGGGCAACCACCGGTTTCGGTTTTTCGGTGAATGAATCGACTTCATAGACGGCAATCCCATCGACTATTTTGTACTGCTCGGCCATTTTGATATAGCCATAACCGGTTTCCGCGCGGGTCGGGTCGATCCCGATCGTAATCAGCTTTTCTTCCTCGGAAGCGATTCTGGCTCCAGCCTTGATTATTGCAAGTAGTTTTTCGGGGGGCTTGATAATGTGATCCGCCGAGAGAACCACCATGACCGCTTTGGGATCGATTTTCTTGAGATGTTCCGCGGCCAGACCGATGGCCAGGCAGGTGTCGCGCCCGAATGGTTCTCCCAGAATATTTTCCGGCTTGAGGGATTTAATTTCCTTCAGTATCGGCGCCGTCATATCGGCCGAGGTAACCACCAGAATCCGTTCCAGGGGAATCAGGGGGAGAATGCGGTCGATAGTTTCCTGAAGCATGGTTTTATCGGAAATCAGTTTGAGAAGCTGTTTTGGCCGGTTCACCCGTGATAGTGGCCAGAACCGCTCTCCGCGCCCGCCCGCCAGGATAACTCCGTAAATCAATCGACTTTCCTCCTGCCTGTAAAATTACCTGATACAACGAATCGGGGAATGCCCCGCTATGATAATAGCCTATTCACCAAAAACAACCGCCTGGAATTTGTAAATAACCGCATCGGGATCTTTATAAGCATCCGGCGATAAACCGGCCTTGTGGCAGGTTTGCTGTAAAAACTGATTCCTATCCCAGCCATAATCAACCGCAACCTGAGGTAGTAACAACCCTCGGCTGTTGCCTTTGAAAAGCATTAAACCGTCCCTTCCTACTTCGATTTCGTCCAGTGAAACCACCTTTTGCATCGGGGTCAGGACCGAAATTTCGATATGCAACCGTCCCACTTCGTCACTATCAACCGGCGGGAAACGGGGATCGGCTACCCCTGCCTGTACCGCGCAGGTTGAAACTGTCTTGTATAATGGTTCCACGGCCATGGTATGACCGATACAGCCCCGCAGATTACCGTTTTCTTCCAGAGTGACAAAAGCGGCCCCGAATTTGTTCAGATTATCATTTACCTTAAATTCCGGAATCGTCCCATTCTTCAGATAACTTTCCAAAGACGACCGGGCAATTTCCAGTAAAACCTTTTTTTCATCTTTACTTAATTCGAACTTATCCGGCAATTTTTTTTCCTCCACGGCGCCCTGTTGACCGCCTACTTTGGCTTTATCGCCCGTCAAATCAGCCTTATAGATAACAGCCGCAACATACCCCACCACCGAGTTTTTATCGCCGCTGATATCGCCGGAATCGCCATATTTTAAAATCTTAACCCTGTTGGCTCCTTTGGTGATAGCCGCTCTCATGACCGCCACCACTGTTCCACCGCCGCACATTTCAGTCTGGTGATTCTGAAGGGCTCTTTCGAGTCTGACGGGATCCAGGTTCTCCAGACAGACCATACCCACCGAATCCATGGGATAACCATCTTTCGCCGAACGGTAATGCTGCCAGTCGGTGGAAGCCACCATGATGGTGCTATCATCGAATTCCAGTGATTTTAAGGCATTGGTCAAAAGGTCAATATTCTCTTTGGAGGGATTGCCCATTAAGATCGGGGTAATAAAGAAATCGCCCAGAGCCACCTGGAGGTAGGGCAGTTGCACCTCAAGAGAGTGTTCCTGGAGATGGGGGGCCGCGTTGAATTCAATTTTTTCATCGAATCCGATCAGCTTCGTAGTGTAGTTATTTTCGCACTGGATTGAACCCAGGGGAGTGGACCAGGTAACATAAGGGCCATAGACTGAAAGACCATCGAAAGGATAACGGTGGGCCCCGCCGCATAATATGACTTTATTAATATGATTCCCATCGAGGAGCTTATAGCCATATGCGGCGATTTGTCCCGAATAAACCAGACCGGCATGTGGAACAACCAAAGCCAGGATCCGGCCATCAATTTCCGGCAGATTTCCAACCCGTGCCAGATGAGTTTCCACCATTTGCCGTAATTCGGCCTCATCGGCCGGATAAAAGCTTCCGGCCACAGCCGGTTTACGATTGGGACCGGCCGCCAGACTGCCCGCTATCAGTGCCAATAAGGCCGCAACTACCAATAATACAAGGAATTTCCTCATCATAAAACCACCTTTTGAGAATACACATCTTTATACACACGGTCAAGGAAAAAAGTGTTGACAGTATCTGCGAAAATAGTTGTATAATATTGATATGAGCCGGGTGATAGTTGTCAAATGGGCCGATCGGAATCACCGCCGAGATTTCACCACCGAGGAGTATAAAACACTCATCGATTATGGATTGCGAAAATTGGCCGGTTCGGATTCCGTTTCCGGGGCCGTATCAAAATGCCTTCCCGTCGGGGTGATTGGCTTCAAAACCAATTGCCTGGCGAGAAAATTCAATTCCACACCGGTGGCATTATGCGATGCCCTGGCGGAAACGCTCGGGAAGTGCGGATTCGAAGAAAACGATATTATTATCTGGGATCGAAGCAATGATGAACTCGAAAAAGCCGGTTTCAAACTGAACGCTTCATCTTTCGGCCGCCGCTGTTTCGGCACCAACAGCAATGGAGTGGGATACAGCCGCGATTTTTACAGCTCGGGGAAGGTCAATTCGCTGGTTAGCCGTATTTTAACCGACCTGGTTAATCACAATATCAATCTTCCGATTCTCAAGGATCATTCCATCGCCGGGCTTTCCGGAGGGT
The DNA here is from genome assembly GCA_016933955.1 of Candidatus Zixiibacteriota bacterium. NCBI lineage: Bacteria > Pseudomonadati > Candidatus Zixiibacteriota > Candidatus Zixiibacteriota bacterium. The sequence goes on along the minus strand of JAFGTT010000020.1, from coordinate 16,750 downwards.
TGAAAAATATGTACGGGGCTATCAACAATCCCAACAAATACCATATTCCCAACTGCGATCCCTATGCGGCCCATATCTCTAATCTGAAACCGATTAAAAGCAAAAACCGGCTGACTATTATTGACGCGGTCAGAATTCAGTATCATTTCGGACCGGGTTTCGACAACCGCTATCTTGATTATTATAATGGTTTGATTCTTTCCGATGATCCGGTGGCGGCCGATCGGGTGGCTCTGGAAATCCTGGAGTATTTCCGGCGTTTGCATAATTTGCCATCCCTTGAACAGGATAATCGTCCGGTAAAGTATCTTGATTCAGCCTCGGCCATTGGACTGGGGGAAAGCCGGCTGGAGAATATAATTATTGATACGGCCGTTATCGATTCCGATGGTCGGGCTTCAACAGGGGAATTATTGTGATGAAACGCCGATATTTTCTCAAATGTCTGGGATGCGGCGCGGTTCTTACCGCCACCTCGCAGACCGGCCTTATTCCCGGAATAATCGGCGGTATTCAGAATGCCTGGGCCCTCGATTTCACTCATGAATTATCAGATATGGAAGCCCGATATTATAAAAAACTGGAGAATGGGGGAGTGGAATGTATTCTGTGTCCCCGCCATTGCCGGGTGACCGATCTTGAACGGGGTTATTGCGGTGTCCGCGAAAACCGGAAAGATGTTTACCATACCCTGGTATATGGACGACCCTGTGCCGTTAATATCGATCCCATTGAAAAAAAGCCACTCTTTCATTTCTATCCCGGGACGACAGCTTTTTCTCTGGCAACTGCCGGATGTAATTGCAATTGCAAATTCTGCCAGAACTACGATATTTCCCAGTCCCGGCCGGAGCAGACCGATAACATGAATCTCCCCCCGGAGGAAATTGTCTCATCATGTCTTTCCCGCAAAGTCCCGATTATCGCTTACACCTATTCCGAGCCAGTCATCTTTTACGAGTACATGTATGACACCGCCAAACTTGGACGCGAAAAGGGTATTAAGTCGGTCATGATAACGGGGGGATATATCGAAAAAGATCCTCTGGCCGACTTGCTCAATCATCTCGATGCCGTCAAGGTGGATTTGAAAGCGATACGTGATGGCTATTATAAGAATATAGTTGACAGTGAATTACGGCCAATCCTTAATGCAATACTTCAAATAAAAAAGGCCGGGGTATGGTTGGAACTGGTCTATCTAGTGGTCCCCACTCTCAATGATTCGGAATCGGAATTCAAGGATTTGGCCTCCTGGATCAAGACCAATCTGGGACTGGATACGCCGCTTCATTTTTCTCGTTTTTATCCCCAGTACCTGTTAAAAGACCTGCCACCAACACCGGAGAAGACCCTCCAGATGGCTCATGATATTTGCCGGGCTGAGGGTCTGGAGTATGTTTATCTGGGTAACCTGCCCCGGCATCCGGCGGAATCTACTTATTGTCCCAAGTGCGGCAAGGTTCTGATCGAACGGGCCGGGTACCGCATTCTGCAGAACAATCTTAAAGGTAACTACTGCTCCTATTGTGGTCATGAAATACCGGGGCGGTATTAAATGAAAAGACAGGCCTTTTTGCTCGGTTTTTTTTCGACCGGGGGACAGATTCTTCTTCTGCGGGAACTGGTATCATCATTTAATGGCAACGAGCTTCTGATCGGGATTGCCTTTTTCGGCTGGATGATTGCTATCGCTCTGGGGGCTATTTTCGGTGGTCGGATAAAGATCAAATTGCCGCCGACCGCGCTTTTTATTATCGGAGCCATTATCCTGCCCGGTCTTATTATCGATATCAGATTGATACCGTTATTGCTGACGACGGTCATCGGAGAGGTCATTCCTTTCAGCACGGCCGCGCTTTGCTCAATGGCCTTGATGATCCCGATCGGCTTTGTTTCCGGGCGGCTATTTACGGCCATTGCCCGCCGGGAACATCGTCCGGCCGCCTCTGTAGTTGTGGTTTACCTCTTTGAGGGATTAGGGGCCTTTGTCGGCGGCGCCGCTATTACGGCTTTGATTGGAGTTGTTTTTTCCACTCTGGCCATGTCGCTGGCTATTGGGGCTGTCGTTGTTATACTATTATTCGAGAGCGATAGCCGCCCCGGGATTTTGGTTCAGGCCGTCCTTTTGATGGCTGTATTGGTTCTGATCTGGTTTCAGGTATCGGAGCTTGATCTGGCCATCGACCGGCATAAATACCGGGCCTATCGGGTGGAAAAGACTTTCGACACCCATTATTCCCATCAGACAATTCTTTCCCGAGAAAATACATTTACCCTTCTTACCGATAATATGGTTGAGGCGGTTTATCCCGATCAAGTCGGTACCGAAAATACACTTATCCCGCCTTTGCTTTATCATCCCGGAATCAAACGAATCCTAATTATCGGTCGGGCCGAATTTGGTATCCGGCAATTGGCCGGCAGTCTGACCGGATTAATGATAACTGCCGTTGATCCCCGGCCGTCGCTTGATGGTGAAATCGATCGATATCTTCCTGCGGATGGTCCGTTGTTGCGCGATAGTGATGATCCCTTGAAATATTTTATTCGCCATAACAGCGCCCATTTCTATGATCTGATTATTTTGAATCCCGGCCCGCCGGACAATTATCGCAACGGTCGTTTTCTTACCGAGCGGTTTCTGGGCCTGACCAAAACCCTTCTGAAATCCGACGGGATTTTGTATTACCCCTCCGATTATGATACCGATCGTTATATCTCACCGGAGAAAAAAGAACTGCTGACGGTCATTTTTTATACCCTGGAAGCGAATTTCCGCCATGTTCACATATGGCCGGGAGAAAAGACTCTGTTTCTGGCTTCGGACTCCGATTGTTTTAAAATTCCTGCCGGGGCTCTATTCGCGCGAATCGATTCCCTTGGTTATATGCCGCAATATATCAATCAGGCCTATCTGGCCGATCGCCTGAATGAATTACGGGTTGATCGGCTGGAACAGGCTGTCAGCGAAAAAAGCGGGATCAATACCATTGAAAAACCGATTCTGGAATATTTGCAGGCGATTTATAGATCTCAAACCGGCCCCCTTGACAGGAACATAGTCCCTTACATTTTCAAGGAAAATAAATGGGTAATATTTATTCCGGGGATTATTCTGTTGTTATTTCTGGTGCTGGTGATGGGACGGCAGAAACGCCGTAGGTTTGGTCTTTTTCTTTATTTTACGGCCGGGGTAGTGTCACTTTCCTTGGAATTGATTGCCTTCTATTTATATCAGGCGACGGCCGGATCGCTTTATGCCGAAATGTCGATTCTGATCGGTGTTTTTATGCTGGGATTATCCCTGGGCACTTATTACTCCTATCGAATCAATAAAGAAAACCTGGAATTCCCAGCCCTCCTGCTCCTGTTGACCGCCGCGGTGATTCTTCTGGTCACTCATCACAGGATCAATCCCGGGGCATTACTTTTTTATCATATCTTTTTCCTGTTCACGGTAGCATTGGCCACCGGTTCGTTATTCGTCGCGGCCACCGATCGTTATTATTATGGAAGAGCCGAGGTAAACCGGGGGATAGGTTATGCCATGGAAATTCTTGGCTCGGCCATTGGGGCCCTCTTGACAACCACCATTCTTTTGCCGTTAATCGGCCTGCCATGGCTGTTAGGAGCTATTATCATCATTTTAATTTTATCCCTGGTCGGGGCCATTATTACCGCCGGGTGAATTATCTTTATTCTTTGAATTCACCTCGCGCCGCTTTATTTTGTCGCCATGAGTCTTAAAATCCGGGATATCGAAACTCCGGCACTGCTTATCGAAAAAACGGTCATGGAAAATAATATCCGGGCCATGCAACATCTGGCCGATTTAAACGACGTTAAGCTGAGAGTGCATATCAAGACTCATAAAATTCCGGAACTGGCCCTAAAACAGCTCAAAGAAGGAGCGGCGGGAATTGCAGTGGCCAAACTGGGCGAGGCCGAAATAATGGCCGGGGCAGGAATTCGGGATATCCAGGTCGCCAATATAATTGTCGGACCGGAAAAAATAGCCCGCCTCCTGAAACTCCACCGAACCTGCCGGATTACCGTTGCCATAGACTCAATCGAAAATGCTCGCCAACTTTCGACCGCATTTGAAAAGGCCGGCCGGATACTGGAGGTGCTGGTTGAAATAAATACCGGCCTCAATCGCGCCGGACTCAATTCGTATGATGAGTTGCTGGCATTACTTAAGAAATGCCAGCGGTTGAAAGGACTTAGTGTTACAGGTTTAATGACTCATGCCGGGCATGCCTACGGCGCGCGCAGTCTGGCTGAAATCGAGAAAATCGGGAGAAAAGAGGGGCGAATTTTGGTCCGGTATGCAGCCCGATTGAAAGCCGACGGGTTTGACAATGTCGAAGTCGTTTCGGTTGGTTCCACTCCAACCGCCCGGTTTTGTTCGGCCATTAAGGGTGTTACAGAACTCCGGGTCGGTAATTATATTTTTAATGATATGTCTCAAGTATCACTCAATATGGCAAGCGTAAGCGATTGTGCATTAACGGTATTATCGTCGGTGGTAAGCCGTCCGAAAAAATCCCGGACAGTTATCGATGCCGGAAGTAAATCTCTGGCTCTGGACCGGGGGGCGCATGGACGGGAGACAATCAGAGGATTCGGGCATATTGTCGGGGGTGGAGGCGAGATTATCAGATTATCAGAGGAACATGGCATAATCGAGAATGTTACCAGGAATTTCAAACTCGGTCAGAAAATCCGCATCATGCCAAACCATGCCTGCACGGTTATGAATTTATTCGACCATGCCTATCTGGTCGATGGAAATACTGTCCTGAAGAAATACCCGATTGCCGCGCGGGGAAAATCTCAATGAGGTTACGATCATGAAAACCGGCGAGAAATATATTCTTTTCTTGAATAACCGTTATAATCGGAAGGCCGATGCCTTTTATCTGAATCTACTGTCCGGGAAAACCACGGTGGCGGTCGATGGCGGAATCAGGTTTTTTATCAAAAACCGGATTTATCCCAATCTTCTGATCGGCGATTTCGATTCCGTGCCGCCCATGTCGGAGAGATTCTTGAGTCATTTCGATGTTATCCGGTATCCCTCCCGAAAAGACAAAACCGATATTCATCTGGCCGTGGATCATGTTTTGAGATCGGGGGCGAATGAAATTGATATTTGCGGCGGAATAGGCGGATGTGAGATCGATCATATTCTGGGTAATATCTGTCTCCTTGACCTGGTCAATAAATATGGTGGATCGTATAAAAAGAAAATCCGGGCCCGGTTGATCGATCCGGGGACCGAGGTTTATCTGGTGGAGAATGGATCGGTCGAGATAACGGGAGAAAAAGGCGACTATCTGTCGGTCATCCCGCTGGAATCCGGGATAAAAGTGAAATATCGGGGGCTGGAGTATCCGCCGCCATCGGGACGATTGAAATTCGGCGACAGCCTGACCTTGAGGAATCGATTGACCGCAAAGAAATGCCATCTGGCAATATCCGGTCGGGCGTTGGTAATAAGGAGTGCCAACCAATCATAAGATTTTGGCGGATGGGGATATCAATTACTTGACAAATGATATTACGCGTATATATTTGGTGAAAATTTTCAGGGACCTCTGCCGATAAAATAAGAGGGTTCCGATGTACCAGTTCACTGGGAGATCGTCCAACGGCAGGACACGTGGCTCTGGACCACGGTATCGGGGTTCGAATCCCTGTCTCCCAGCTTTTTTATTGAGCGAAATTTCATAAAATGCTGATTAATACATTATCAAAACGCATTATGATAGATGCGCATTTTCCAGATCCTACAACTATATTATATTTTATTTATGATTGGTCTTAAGCAATCATATTTCTTTTGCTTGGAAAAGAGGTGTCCGAAGTGAAAATCAAAACAAGGCGATTACTGTTAAGAGAGTGGAATATAAGAGGTATTGATAATTTGATTGAAGGACTGAATGATTTAGAAGTTACCAAATGGCTTGTATTTGCTTCATTCCCCGACACAAAAAAAGACTCAAAGAGTTGGATAAATTACTGCATTAAAGAAGCCCGAAAAAAGAACCGGGTCGCCTATGAATTGGCAATTGAATTAAAGTTCGAAAAAAAAGTCATTGGAGGCGCAAGCCTGAATAAGATTAATAAATTTCCCTTGGAATCAAATGACGCAAAGGGTTAGAAAACCGTTGGAAAATCACCAATCAATTGACGAGCTTTTTTACTATTCATTTGCTTTTCCAGTAATCGGGATTGGGGTAGATAGAAATTTCTGTATCTGGGTTCAGATATTGTCGGGTAGCCCCAATATCATTCTCCCTTTATTTTATGGAATTCAGTTGCTTATATCATTTTATGTACACAAGCAGATTAGGGGCCGACGAAAACATTTGCCACCCCCTTTTAAAGGATTTTCAACACACCCTTAACTATGGATTAACCCACTCTTCGTTATTTACGTCAGAGAACATTAAATGGAATTTGTATCTTGCAACTGATATTTCTCCCCATTGAAAGCGCATATCCTTTATAGGTATCGAGAAAATCGACATAAGCCTTATCGAACAGATTTTCAACTTCGATAAAAACTGAAATCGGCTGGGAATATAGATTGACGGATGTACCGAGGCTGATACTGAATATCGTATACGCTTCCGTACTGGCGGTCCCAAACGGTATTATGTCAAATTGAGAAAATGGCTCATATTCGCCGGCCGATTTTTTTGACATGACATGCTTCATACGGATTTCCGCAAAAGGACTGCCGAGGAATCCCTTATTCGGTTGTAAAAAACAAAGTTCCGTAGAAATTTTATCCGCCGGCATAAGCGGAAGTTCTTCGCCAGTGGCGCTGTTATCGCTGGATGTTGCGGAATATGCGGCATCGAGTTTCAACCATGAAAAAATATTGAACTCACCGGAGAGTTCAATGCCAGTAATCGTCCCGTTCGTCTGATCGGCTATCAATATCGGCAATATTGTTGTCCCGATAGTCGTGTCGCGACCCTGGTTTTCCAGGTAGATATAACTTTTAATGCGGTTATAATAAACGGTCGCTTTGGCCAGAGCCCGTTCCGTTCTCAATCTTAAACTCGCATCGACACTATAACTGCGTTCAGGATCGAGATACGGATTGCCGATTTGGAAAGCTTGAACACCGGCATGTATTCCATAGGCGTGAAGTTCAAAAATATCGGGGGCGCGAAAACCAATACTGAAATTCGAAGCCAGAGTCAGAACATCCGTTAATTGGTAATTTGCTCCGGCCGATCCGGTAACCACATTGTAATATTGAGTTAGTACGTCGTCGGTTTCGCCTGCTGCCGTATCGGGAAGAAGCATAGCCGCATTCGCCTTAGCCTCGTGTTCGCGATAGTCGTACCTGAGACCGGCGTTCAGCGTCAGGTTGTCGTGCGTGTATTCTTCAAACATGAAAAGACCGAGATCGAATATGTCTGCATCCGGAAGCAATCCCGAAGCACGGGTTTCCTGATTTTGCACATTGAGGTCGATTCCAATGGTACCACTGATTCCATATATCTTGTCGTGCACCGCACTCAGCCGGGCAACATATACCGATCGCACCAGATCAACGTCCCATTCCGGATCATCCTCAAAACAGGAACCTTCGGCGGCTTGTCTGACATTTCTTTGATAATTCAGCGTTGGTTTGAGATTCAATCCGGAATTTACCAAAAAATTGCCGGTGATTTTAATATTATCATTTTCCAGATTCTGGGCAATCGGATTACCGTCGCCCAGTAGGTAGTTTTGCTCGCTATCATAGCGATCATAGATTGCCTGGACGTTGCCAAAGGAACCGGAAAAACCAACCAGGGCAAAACCGGAATTTTGAGTGAAATTGGTATAAGGCAGTTCGCCAGTAAATTTTGGATCACCTGCCATATTGGTTTCGGCATAGGTCGGTTCATCGGAAGTGTTGAAGTTATCGGCCTTCCTGCTGTTGATGCCGACCCTGTAACCCAACATTCCATTAACCCCATACAGTTCCAGGCCACCTAACCGTTCCTTGTTATTGGAATAATATTGCCCCTTTATCAGACCTTTCATATATCGATTATCGGTTCCGCTCATTGGCAGAGCTTTGGTAATAATATTGACCGCACCGCCCAGAGCATCGGAACCGTATAATATACTGGCGGCTCCCTGTACAACCTCAACGCGTTCTGCCTGATCCAGATTAAGAACCGGTTGATGCCTGAAAGAAAACTGATAATGTTCCATCGGGACACCATCTTTTAAGATTCGGACTCTATTACCGCTTAAGCCTCTTATTACCGGCTTTCCGGCTTGCGGTCCGGTACTGATGTTTGAAATCCCGGGGAGCCTTTCAAGCGTCTTGCCCAATGCGGCCGTTTCGCCGACCAGTAATTTTTGCCCTCCCAGGATTTGTATATCCTGAGGAGTTTTCAGAGTATTAGTGGGTACCGGCGCTCCGGTAACGACAATGCCGTTACCCTGAATTGGACTTTCAGATAATACGATTCTTAACTCTTTCTGTAAATTCTCATTTAGATTGATTTCTAATGTAGTACTGGTGTAACTGATATGGCTTAATTCGATACGAATCCGATTCGATGGCAAGTTTCGAATAATAAATCGACCTTCAAGATCAGTCGGTATGACTCTATTTAAGCCGGGGATTGAAATATTCGCATTCGCGATGGGCGCGCCATTCCGGTCAACAACCAGACCGGAAATCTGTCCCGTCAGTGAAACACTCGTGTTCTCACCTGCCATAATTGAACTTGTTAACATTATTACGGCGATAGCCATAGCTATTGTCCAACCCGGGAACTTCGGTTTTATTTTTATAAACATAGATATTCCATTCATAAACGGACTAATTTGCAGAGCAAAGATTATATTTACCCGCGATACTTCCGTACGTTAGATTTTAAACTGGCGTTATTACAGTTTGTTAGATATTTATACCAAGGACAATGACAGAATATATGGCGGAGATCTGGCCGGAACCTCTATACCCAAATAACCGCAAGAAAAACGGTCATTGACAAGACCGGTTATACTTGACCGGTACATAAAAAAAGCTATACCGGCCACGATTGCTATAATCAGTGTTGCGGCCAGTAAACAAATATGGCAATGACCATGATCTTCATGGCAATGAGTAGTATGATAGAGCACACCGGACAAACCCGCAATGGCGGAAATTATCAGCAGCGGTAGCAGCCAGCCATAAAACCTGTTCTTTGACTTGGAGTACATCTTCATATCACAAACTTAAAAAGTAATATAATGTAATACCTCTGATGGGAAAAATCAAGGGGTATTTATTCCATTCGTGTTGATGCGTTTTGTCTTATTCATATTTGGGGGAAATCGTTAATATTTCGGGGGTTGACTGTTCAATAGGCAGAACTTTTAAAATCCGGTTAGAACCGAAATAAAAAACGAGCCCAATATCACTCTCCCCAAACTCTTGTGGAATTCGAGTTTCAGGTAAAAACGAGCTATTCCAAATCAACCGGAAGTCGTTGGAAAATAATAACATAGTCTGACAGGTGACTTGTCTTACCCACCTAAGATTACAGCATCAGGAATCCCGTATCGTTCATTCCCTATACGTATGAAGTGAAGATCATTTTCTTTGGTGGCATGGAACCCGGGGTAACCCTCCGCTTCGCTAACATCTGCACCGGTAGGGGTACCCATACTGAAGCCGGCCACAATTACCCCGCATCAAGAAATATTATTATTTCGAAATATGATGCGATGTCACAACGGAAATGTACATGGTTCGGATAAAAATAATCTAATTGATCTGAATCAAGTTGCCGAAAAACATTCCAATCAGAAGCCAAATACCCCATAAGTATCCGACAGTTATCGCGGATTTTCTTCTGGAAATATTTAATAAAACCGAGAATCCAATAATCAATATAATAGCCATCCAGATTGAAAATACATCAAGCTTTTCAAATAGATTAAATAAGGGGGAGTATTTCCATTCGCCGGGCAAAAGAATAGCCGGACCAAGGTAAATGTATGTCGTACCCTTCACTAATATCAACGGGATTTTTATAAGAGCCTCCGGAATCAGGATGAGGAAAGCAAAACTGCAAACGGCCAAGGTTTTTTTAAAGGATATGGAGGTTTTCACAAGATGCAACGCCAGCCAGAAAATCAGTGCCAGGCCGAATAATTTAATGGTCTGAATAACCGTAACCGCGACCACACCTAACCGGATATGTGCCCATGAAATACCCTGAGTCTTCTGGGCATCGATATTGGCAATACGGCGCTCGACCTCGGGTTGAGTCAAGGAGGGGTCAGAGCGGAGATCGGCTTTTATATCTTCCATTTTTGTGCCGCCCGTCAGGGCCAGTGAAGTAAAAACGACAACTATTGAAATAATGTATGGGATAAGCCAGCGAGGTTTATGTTCCAGGGCTTTAAAGGCTTTAAACGGGGCAAAAAAAGTATTCCAGATAATTTTAAAATAGGATGATTTATCTGATTGTGCTTCTGGAATAGCATCATCAGGTGTGATTGCAGTATCCATATTTTCTCCCAATTAGTACTGGGCCAGAGAGCCTGCTCTTCTGGCCTGGTTAAAGCCGATACGAATTATGATAAATCCAAGAGGGATTGTGATAAGGGTCATTATAAATAAAATCACTAATTGATACGCCACATCCGCCATTCCGGCATTTTGAATCAGCGTCATTCGCAGGGCATGAAGAGCATGAGTGGTAGGAAGCAGAAATGAGACTGACTGTAAATACGACGGCAAGTATTCGACCGGAAAAAGGACTCCGCTCAGCAGACCAGTCAAGGTGGTAAAAGCCCAGGTGATCGGATCGCCCACTTTAGTGATAATAATAATACCGGCACTCATCAAGCCAATTCCTGAAAGCGAGGTGATTGTCAGAATTATAGAAATTAGCCCGCCGGCGAAATTGATTCCCAGCGGTATCCCGAAAACAAAAACAACTATTGTCAGTAGAATGGCAACGTTTATAAATGACTGCAGAAAATTCATGATGCCTGAGTAAATCAAAATCAGTTCCAGTTTGGTATTGCTTATAAGCAGGTACTCCAGAGTGCCCATCTGTTGCTCGGATCGGATAGTGCTTTGAAAAGAGCCGAGAGAAACACCAACAAAACTGGTAAAGGCCGTCCCAATTATCAGGTAGGCCAGAAGATTCCCGCCATACTGCTCCAGAGACGGGAAACTGTTACCATCGGAAAGAAAATTCCCCATGAAGGTAAACTGTAGAAGCCCGACAAAACTGCCGACTATGCCCAGAGCCAGCGCGGTTTTATAGCTTACAAGCGTAATCAAAAAGCGTTTGAAAAACAGGTATATCTTATACATTTTCTAATTTGCCAGTTTGATAAAGACTTCTTCCAGCGATGCCTCGCGGGTGGCGGTCCTTTTAATATTGTAACCTGAACTGGAAATCAGGCTTAGAGCTAAGTTGAGGTCGAAAGCCCCGTTATAATTTATGAGAATGGTATTCTTGCGAAACTCGATTGAGGAGCAATTGCTTGATCGTTTTATTTTCTCAATGAGGTTGAGAATTGCGGGCCGATCGGACTCCGAAAAAACCCGGTCAAAATCTATTTCGAGTCCTTTTTTACCGATTAGTCTTTTAAATTCATCGATCCTGCCGATTTTCACAATCTGCCCGTTTTTCAAATAGCCGATACGATCCGACATTTTTTCGGCTTCGTTCATATCATGAGTCGTCAGCAGAATGGTTTTATTCTGCCTTTTCAATGACAATATTATCTCTCGGATCCTTTTAACCGAATGGGGATCGACCCCGCTGTTGGGTTCGTCGAATAGATACACCTGCGGGTTATGTAACAACGCCCGCGCCAGGTTCAGCCGTTTTCTCATACCGGTGCTGTAACGCATATATTGCAACCCGGCGCTGTCTTCCAGCCCGACCATTTCCAGGGTCTCCCCAATTTTCTTTTTAAGATAAGATCGCGGGATACCGAAAAGCCCGCCGAAAAATTCAAGATTTTGTGCGCCGGAAAGCCTGAAATAGAAAGTTCTCTCATCGCCGAGAACCAGGCCGATTGATCTTTTGGCCTTGTATTCGTCGGAGGTAATATCATATCCGCTGACATTCACCGTTCCCGAGCGCGGAAGGATCAATCCGGAAATTATCCGGATAAGAGTTGTTTTGCCGGATCCGTTCGGCCCAAGAAGCGTGAATATCTCACCCGGGTTGATAGAAAGAAAAATTTCCGATAGCGCAAATCCATCTTTCTTAGGATATTTATAAATTATATTATTCAGTACTATCATGCCGGCTACTCCGGTTGGGGAAACGACTTATGCCGATTTCCAATCAATCTGGCGGGGATGGCCAGAATTATATATAGTACCAGAGTCATGATTATCACCAGAGGAAGGTAACTGAACTGCGAATTACCCGCGGTGGCATAAACGACCGAAGTATATAAACCGGCTATAACCATTAGCAAAATCGAGTGGAATGCTAAATAAACACCTGACAATAATACCGACATGATAAACATGGCGGTTACACTGCCGCTATAAGGTTCATGCGTGATAGCAAAAATAACCGCACTGATTATTACCGCCAGTATGGATGCCGCCGTGGTGTGCCCAAAGATTTTAATAATTCGGGTTATAAGTATGGCCCGCAAAACCATTTCGGAAGCGAAATAATACACCAATAGAGGGGTGAGTTGTGCGACCGCTGATATTGAAAAAGTCTGATTTTCATAGGCTATCAATACGGCAAGAATAACCGCAATCAATAGGCTCCACCAGAATCCTTTTCCCAAATCCAAACCGCTTTCGGGCCCCGTCCAATTGCTTTTTGATGTATTATAAATAACAATACCATATATGGATAATGATATAACATATATAACAAAAGTGGGAACACAGGGTAAATCAGTCAAGGTTGTTCTGTTATCGCAATCAATGGTAATATTTCCGATGTATGCATAAATGGCGTATAAAAGAATCATACCCAGACAATAGAAGTCAGATTTCTCCCAATTGAATTGAAACAACGGCTTTTTCATAATTTCCCCAATGTTAGATTGTGAGAATAAGAGAAATTCCTTTGAGTAATCGCCATTATTTAACCCGCATCTTGAATTATCACGGCTTCTTTCGCATAATATCTCCCGATAAGTGCCACCGGAAAATAAAACAGAAGTACTATAATGGCCATAATTGTCATATAGCGAAAATCCAGATAAAAAAGCATTTCGGCGGCCATTAATAAAAGTATTGATTGATAGTAATAATAAAACATTGAAATCAAAACAGAACAATATAACAAGGTCAGGGTTATTTCATTAAAGGGGCAATAGACCAATGTAAATAATACTCCGCTTATTATCATTATAATCCCGGGCCAGTATTTATTATCAGCGAAGATATTTCTGAGACGATTAATTAACAAAACCCGCAGGAGTAATTCGCCACCCAGAAAGAAAAGAAATACTGGAATTAATTCCAAAAATAAGGTGATTGTTAGAACCTGCGTATTCTGTATTACTATTAATGCCAATATAGCCACGACTATTGCAAATATGATCCAAAATGATTTGCCAAAAGAAAATCCGCATTTTGAGGCCGACCAAGACTTTTTTATAATTCCAAATAGCATAAGGGCAATAATCAGTATTCCTACCAAAATTAGAAGGTAATCCGGGTATTGAGGCAAATTCATATTCTCGATTAACCCCGCGAGCTTCGGTGGATTAATACCGACAAAACCATAGACGGTATAAAAAAGAATCAGGATAAAACAATAAATGTTTTTTTTGGAATTACCACGTGAAAAAGACCCTTCCAGCATGATAGACCTCTTGTGTTTTTGGTTGAAATTTTGGGAAATATACTGCTACACCCAAATTTATTCAACATACTCCAACGCCAACGACAGATGGTATTCCACACGCAGTTCAGCATACAAGTGAAGTTGGTGCATAATTATTATGCCACGATATATGCATGTTATTTTATTCAGTATAATCATAATCTGATTATCCCGTTTGTTGCATCTTTACATTATGATTCAAGATTCTGGCGGACATTGCCAAAATAATGTAGAATAACAATACTATTATTCCTCCGGACAATTCATAATAAGAATATGTATTTACCAGTGTATGAATATAAATAGGCAGAATAATTGATTGTGTAAAATAATAGATATACGCCAGGACGACAGACACTATAAATATATTTATTATTATACCAAATTCCCTAATTGGTACGTGGATTAGCGTAAAAATTAGTGATCCGACAATTATAGCGTGTAGTATCTTATATTTGTAAACCCCAAAAATCTTTATTAAGCATTGTATTAATAATACCCTGAATATAATTTCCTCCAGCGATGCCTGAAGTATGCCAATATACAAAGAAATATTCGTCAAAAATATTGTGGGAATATTACGACTTGTCAGGATGATAGAGACGAGGATGATTATACCAATACTTAAGTAGCATCCTTTATTCAAAACAAAGCCAAAACCAGTGAGATTCTTATTGTAACGGAATACGGATATCAAGATTAATATAATTACAAGCAGGAAATATACTATTGATACTGCTGTTATATAAATGTTATCGCCAAGAATATCACTACTTTGGAAATAATGCATAAAATAGTTGCCCAAAAATCCACTAATTGAAATTAATATAATGAGATAAAGAATAAGATTGTTTGATTTAATGATATTACGTACATTAAATCTCATATTTAACATCCGTATTTCCAGAAATATCTGAATCGGCGTAATATAAATATTATACCATAGTATTGTTATTTCCTCAAAGAGGGAATATTTAGAATAAAATAATCTTTATCAAGGGGAGATGTCAAGTTGTTCTCCCCGGGTATTGGTCTGTTATATTTCCGGATTATTGTAAATAAATAAAAAACAAAAATCACACAGTTTTATTAGACAGCCAAGATCGAGTGGACATCCAGGAAAATAACAATATCCATTATCATAAATCGCACTATTTCTAGGACTTACAATCCAGTTCATTTTATCCTCCTATCACGTTTATTAATATTGGGGTTGCGCATATGCGCAATAATATAAGGGACCCGGACAAATCGGATAGCAGCCTCTTGTCCAAGGACCATCGCTGCAACAAACAACTAATATGCAGTGTTTATAACAAATATCCCTGCTGTCTGATGGTTTGACAAGCCAATTCATTTTTCACCTCCTTTCAAATTGGGGGTCAGCGGTATGTGTAGTAGTTTTTTTTGCAATGCATAATTCGCCACTACAAGCATTGATTTAAGATTGTATTTCCAAGTAGCACATTTAATATTTTGTTGGGTTGTTATTTTCTTTGAATAAATCCAATTATAGGGACCTCCCATACACAAAGGCAATATTGAACAGGATTCGCACATTTTAGTAAAGGGGGACCATCCAAGCCACTTAATATGATTATTGTTGAATGTAAATCCATCATGTCTTACTACGCCGGTTTTGGCTTTACTACTGCCTATCGTATTCCAGCAGTTTTGAACGCTACCATCAGGCTCAATAACCGCCGAGTTAGTCTTTACGGCGCCGCAAGTTGAAATTTGAACTTCTGGTAAAATTGTAATAATGAAACCCATATCGGCCGCCAATTTCCAAGCATCAATCATAAAATGAGAAAACTCCTCAGTAGCCATGCATTGCGAGGTGATATCGGGACAGGAGTTGTAATAATTGACAGTATGGCCGAAGTATATAGAGAAATTTTTTTGTTGATGCAGACCGTGCTGTTTCAGGTCTGCCAACAATTCGGCGATTTTGTTCTGGTTGCGTTTGTCGATATTTATCCGGATTGAAACGGTCATTGGTGTTTTGTCAGTGATATAGGTTAAATTAGACAAAATCCGATCAAAGGTTCCACCGCCCGATTTAAGCGGTCGGCGTTTATTATGAACCTCTCTGGGTCCGTCAATTGTAATCTGAAGAAACGTGATTTTATTCTTTATGAGAAAATCTAGATTTTTTTTACTCAATAAGTAGCCATTGGTTATCATCCCGGCATAATATTGGCTTTTTTGGGATTCGCAAATACTGATAAATCTTTCACTCAGATAACCGATTACATCGCATGCAAGCATCGGTTCCCCGCCGTACCAAGTTGCCGTAAAAGCCGAATTTTTAGCGATTTCTTTTTCACATAGCTTAACAATGTTATCGCACACCTCCTGCGACATCATCCCCCCCTGGTCCGGAGGCAGAGAATGAATTTCTTTATTCTCATAGCAATAGTCGCAGGCGAAATTACAGTTGAGGGTCGGAACAATGGTCAATCCGAAACCGTTATTGCCGAATCTGGCCCGGTAATGACCGGCGCGCAAAGCATCCAATTCCTCGAAATCTTCAGGGATTAAGAAGCCGCCCTTTTTAAGGTTTTTCAGGAGTTCATCGGGTTCATCATCGGTAATATGGCCGTTTCCGGCCGCCAGATCCTGATACCTTTTATAACTCTCTCTATCCATTTCTGCCAATCCGCAGGAAAGCGCATTAAAGGCCAGCATCTTTCCATCTTCACTTTCCACGAAGTGGTTGTAACGGGAGGCTTTAAGTTTCTCCATTAAGAATACCCTTTATTTTTAACCGATAATTTTCTTTTTCCGGGCCGGGGAGAGACTCGGTCTACGGGCTGACCGTGAGACACCCGGCCCGGATATCGCATCATCTGTTTAGCCCGATTAAATAACCGGGCCATTTTAGTTGACGAAAT
>JAFGTT010000019.1 GCA_016933955.1 Candidatus Zixiibacteriota bacterium | reverse complement strand
TTTACTGAGGAAACGAACCCATTTTACGGCATCCTCAATTATTACACCGTATAAAAAAATAATCTGGAGGAGGAAACGAACCCATTTCATGGCCTATCCCAAATCGAGGTGCCCCGCCGCTTGCGGTGGGAAAAATTCCGGCGGACAAAACGAACCCATTTTGACAGAGATTAAAATTGTATTTATGAGAAAAATAGAGATATAAAGGACTCCAACCCGCGTTTCGGAATCCCCCGATCGATATATTTCTGAAAGTACCAATAAAAAATAGCGGTGCAGGGACTTGAACCCCGGACACGCGGATTATGATTCCGCTGCTCTAACCAACTGAGCTACACCGCCATCTATTACAGAAGGTCACAAATTTAATATATATTCGGAAATTGTCAAGGAGAATCAATATGACCCTTCAATCCAGGCAGTTGCGGATCGCCTCCTCGACCGAATCCAGGTTGACACAGGTGTTTTTGCATGGCCCCTCGGGACGCTTGTTGGGAAACCCGATCACCGGAATATGAGTGTTGACCTCCCGGAACCCGGACAGAAGATCGCGTTCGCAGGCAATCGCGATAATTATCCGCGGCCGAAGCTCCTTGATCTTGAGCCTGGCCTCGGTCCCCCCTCCGACCGTGAACATGTTGAACCCGTAATTGTCGCGCATCTCACGCAACCGGCGAAAATTATCCTTGGTCAAACACCGCGGCAAAAGCACCAGAAGACGCTCCGGAACCGTTTTCAACGACCGCGAACCAAGAAAAATATTATTGATTTTCAGAAAGGAGTTGGTCAGCCGATCGCGCGAAACACCGAAAAATTTCCCGACCGCCAGGACAATCGAAAGAAGCCGGTTGACCATCTGGGGGATAAAAATCATGCGGGTGATCGGCCGCTGAAGAACGGCCGCCGTCACGAAAAACAACAGCCACAATATCAGAATCCCGCTGAATACCAGAAACGCCGCCGAGAAAAGTCGGGCCACCGCCGACCCGAGCGAGATCAATCTCGGGTAGATCAGCCACAAAAACAACCCCGCTGTGATGATTATAAACAGGGTCGAAATAATGGCTAACCCCAGAAAAACCCGCCAATCGGTCTCGGTCGATTCGGTATTACTCCGGCCGTCCCAGTCCAGCCACTCGTCACCGAGTTTGCGGTCTTTCATATGTTCCCGGGTGTTTTCCGCCGTCATAATTCCATTATACATTCTGTCGGGTCCGTCGTCAATATCGCCTTTTGGTAATTATACGCCGATTTACTGCCGAACCGGTAAATCCCCCGCAGATTTTATCCGATTTTTGGAGACGAAACAGACTGCATACGCCATTGAAATGACATATCAATGGACCATAGCGGCGGGAAATGATGTTCTTCGCTGTTATTCACGATATCGGAGCACTTCCATAAGCGCCTGTCAAACAAAAGCAAAGCCCCTGAATCCAATGAGCTTAAGGGCTTCATAAAAGAAAAGGAGCTTCACCCTCACTATGAAGCTCCTTCATCCCCACCTCAGATACCCTTCACCGCCATACTATTATGTAAAGAGTAACTAACTTCGAAGATTAATAATAACAACTCCCATGCCAACGATGTTCAATAGTTGACCAATCGGCTTCAACATATTGACAAACAATGTCTTACAGCGAATCTTATCGACGCCTTGCCAGAAAATTCGTAATAAATTCAACGCACAAACTGCGCCATACTTCAGACAACTATTTCACTCCAAACGCAACATATTATTATATAGAGATTTACGTTCGACAATTCCTGCGCCGCCGGAAATGCGGAAGATGGTAATCTTGCTTCAAATATTCAGACCTGGGTGATTTATAATGAAGACCTTCCCCCTAAAATGAAAAGGGGGCCAAAAATCTTGCCCCCCTTAAAGAACAACAGCTTCTCGGGAAATTTATCAAAGGGTGCTGAAAGTCACCGTAACAATAACCGTAGCCGAATCAACCTGGATCTTAAACGGCGCCTCACGGGTTATTCCAAAAACCGTAAAGGTCCCCTGTTCGGCATAATATTTCAGGCTGTCGATATTGGTCAAATGCTCCAGCGAGGCGTTCCAGTCGATATAAGTAGTTGTCCCCGATGGAACCTCGAGATTTTGCACAATCAGAGTGGTGTTGTCCTCCACCTCCTCGATGGTCGTATAAATATCCGTTTCCAATGGGGCGATATAAAGCTCCCCGGTGAGGGTGTACGAGGAATCGATCTGCACCGTATCGGTCAGCCAGAGCTCGAATCCGACATTGTCGATATTCTTGATCTGGTCACGGTGATCCTTCCAGACATCTTCATCCGTCAGATCAACCTGGAAATAATAAACATCACCGGAAACGCTTATATCGCCGCCGTCGATATGGAAATCAATCACGGTAGTGCCGCTGATCAGCGATGAGCATCCCAGGGCAACCAGAAGGACCAGGCAGGTGGATATCAGGCTTAAAATAAGTATCTTAAATTTTTTCATCATAACCCACCACCTCCTTAATATCCGAAATAATAGTTAAGACCGCCAGCCACAGCCGCCGATTTTTTGGTTCCCCCGCCCTCGGAGCTGATAATATCGAGTTTCCCCCTCAGGTCGACGCCGACACTCTCGGAAATACCCAGTTCGAAACCAAATCCCGTCGACCAACCCAACTTCTTGGTATCATCATCATAATCCCGGGCGACAGAATAATATCCCGCTCCGACAATGCCGTACATTCTCAGTCCAAGGACCCCCATACCGGCCCCCAGAAGGGCATCGATGCCGAATGAAGTGACCTTGGAGCCGGGCCTGGTGCCGAAATCGAAACTGGCATCGCCGAATTTCGCAAAATTAATATTGGGTTCCAGCACCAATCCCGGAATAACGCTGACTTTGGCCTTGAAGCCATAGATCGTCCCTGATCCCTGATCCTCCTGTGCCACCGGGATATTAATCCCGCCAATAGCCCCGATTCCCAGTTGGGTGGCCTGTGCGACTGGCACGGCCAGCAGGGCGGCCAGGAGAGTTAAAAGAAGAATTTTTCGCATGCCGCCTCCGTTTTGAACATATCTTTTAATTGATTATAATATTTTAAGTTACACAATCAGGGGGGGCCTCGTCAAGAGCTTTTGTTAAAGTCCCGGCGTTATTTCTTCATTTCCCCTCAATTTTTTTTATTTTTTTTGCTTCATGGCTATTTTCATTAAAAATTGTTTAACAAACCGTAACTTAAAAAATAGTAAACTGTTACCGAAGCATTAATTGAGATACAACTCCATCCTTGGGCAGTATTTTTATATTATGGCCGATAAAGTAAGCCGGTCGACCAATATTTGACTTGACATTTTTGTAACATTGCTTAAAATTGGCTTGCTTTATTAAACTTTTTATAGGCTTTAATTAAACTAATGAGAATCGAGATAGGCAATAAGATCAAGGCATTGCGACTGGCTTCGGAATTAACCCAATCCGAACTGGCCGCCCGGGCCCGGCTCACCAAGGGATTTATTTCCCAGGTGGAGCGCGATCAGACTTCCATCTCGCTGGATTCCCTGCTGGATATCCTGGATGCGCTCGGCGTTTCGATAACCGAATTCTTCGGCGACCTCGGCCAGTCACCCAAAGTGTTTGCCCCCAGGGACCGGATTCAGATGTCGGAAAAAGGCGTCAAAAATTTCGAGATTCTCATTCCGGGCAGTACCAACAATCTGATGGATGCCATTATGATTGATCTGGCCCCGGGAGACAAAATGACCGAGGACTCGCCTCATTCGGGCGAGGAATTCGGTTATGTTCTATCCGGAACACTGACCCTTATTATCGGGAAAAAAGTCTATAAGGTGCCGCCTCGTCATTGCTTTTATTTCGAGGCCGATCAGGCACATCAATTCATCAACAGGGGCAGATCCGCGGTGCGTCTGCTCTGGATTACTTCGCCACCTCAAATGTAGCGGATTAACCCTTTTGAATGGAGGGAGGGATTTAATATGAAAATACTCGGTCGTCATCTAATCGCAGAATTGTCCGATTGCAACAACGGGCATCTGAACGATCAGCATCTCCTTGAAAAGGCCATGAAAGATGCGGCCAGGATATCGGGAGCCACTGTTGTCGAGGCGGTATTTCATCGTTATAATCCCCAGGGGATTTCCGGTATTGTCGTTATTGCGGAGTCACATCTATCCATTCATACCTGGCCCGAGTATGGTTATGCCGCGGTGGATTGCTTCACCTGCGGTTCCAGTGTCGATCCATGGAAGGGTCTGGCTCATTTGAAAAAGGCGCTCGGATGTCAATCCATGAAGGTCGATGAAATAAAGCGGGGAATGCCTTCCAGTGTCGATGAAACAATCGCGCATAAGACCTTCGGCACCTCCCCGATAGCCGTTAACAGCGAATAGAGTTATCAACGGGGGAAGATATGATCAAGGCAATTAATGTCCATCGGCCTGATCGCATCTCGCGGCTTCGCGGTCTGGAATATCGGACCGTCAGAAGTCTGGTTGCCGACCGAAATTTAAAAACACCGCTGTTGATATTATCGCGATCCGAAATAAGAAGCGGCTTGGATAGATTATCTAAAGCATTACCGGGCGTTAATGTTCATTATGCCGTCAAATCCAATAATCATGAGGCTATCTTAAAGGAAGTCGTCGCCGCCGGACACGGTTTTGATGTGGCCTCATCCGATGAACTCAATCAGATTATCCGGGCCGGCGGGCAACCGGATCAGGCCATCCATTCTCACCCCATTAAAGCACCCTCGGAAATACGGGCGGCTTTTGATATGGGAGCCCGGATATTTGTGGTGGACAATCCCGATGAAATCGAGAAATTCAGGCCGTATACCGGAAAGGTGAAACTACTGGTACGTTTCAAGGTGGAGGACAGCCAGGCAGTCGTTAATCTTTCTTATAAGTTCGGCTGTGAACCGAATGACGTACCTGCCCTGGTGGAAAAAATATCGCGCCTCAAGCTGGATTTTTACGGCGTGACTTTCCATGTCGGTAGCCAGTGTGTCAAAAACGATATTTATATAAAGGCGGTCGAGGCGGCCGGAGATATTATTTCCCGGTTGACGCAATCGGGATATGTGATCCGTTTGCTTGATATTGGCGGCGGTTTTCCGGTTCCTTACACCAGTCGGGTTTTATCCATCGGGGAATTTTGCCGGCCGATTAATCGGGCCCTGAGGAAAAGAATCCCGCCGGAAATACGGTTGGCTTGTGAACCGGGACGATTTGTCTCCGCACCGGCCGTTACCCTGGTATCCTCGGTGATCGGCAAATCGAAGCGTTCCGGCAGAAACTGGTATTTTCTCGACGATGGCTTATATGGTTCATTTTCCGGCCGACTTTACGACCATGGTGAGTATCGGGTGTTGACTAACCGTAACACCACCTGGAAACGTTCTGTCCTGGCGGGACCGACCTGCGATTCTTTCGACGTGATTTATAAAGATATTATTCTGCCTCCTCTTAATCTGGGGGACCTGTTAATGTTTCCGGCCATGGGAGCTTATTGCTCCGTATCGGCCACGAATTTTAACTCCTTAAGAAAGGCCGAATACATTGTTATCGACTAAGAAAAAAACCGCGGTTCCGGAGAATTATATCATTGAAACCTCGATGGAAAACCTGTGGAATGTCTGGTTCACCGAACTTCACCTGGGCAACAGCGGTCTGACCATTAAAGTCAAAAGTCTGGTCGAATCGACCCATTCCAAATTTCAGCGGATCGATGTTCTCGACACCGAAGATTTCGGCAAGATGCTGGTGCTCTATGGTTCGATCATGGTGGCCGAGAGGGACCTTGATGCCTATAATGAGATGTTGACGCATGTTTCTTTGTTCACCCATCCCCGTCCCGAGAATGTCCTGATTATAGGTGGCGGCGACGGCGGTGCCATGACCAATGTTATGAAGCACCCCGAGGTTAAAAAGGCAACAATGTGCGAGATCGACCGCAAGGTGGTGGAAGTCAGCCGCCGCCATTTCCCCAAAATCACGGATGGACTTAAGGATCCGCGATGCCGGATTGTATATCACGACGGTAAGGATTTTATCAATAAAACCAGAGATAAATTCGATATAATCCTGCTGGATTTATCCGATCCGATCGGTCCCGCGGCGGAGTTGTTCCAGAAGCAATTTCATCGGAAAGTCTTTGGGCGGCTAAATAAAGACGGCATTATGGTGGCCCAGTCGGAATCACCCTATTACAACCCGGTCACGGTCAAACAGATGTACAAAAATCTCCGCGAGATTTTCCCGATTGTCCGGATGTACACCGCCCATGTGCCCATCTATCCCTCATGCTACTGGTCTTTCGCCTTCTGCTCCAGGAAGTACGATCCTATTGATGATTTTGACAGCAGGCGCTATGGAAAACTGAGGTTAAAAAATAACTATTACAATGCCGAAGTACACCTTGGCTCATTCCTGCTCCCGGAATACGTGAAGGAATTGATTGGTGATAAATAATTTATAATGATAATTATTCGTTTGGCTGTTGATTAATAACTTAACGGCGGAATCTTATCCGCCGTTTTTATTTTGATAAATACTTTGTGATTGAGGGACCGTTCAAAAATACCAGGATCACCCGCTTTTTTCAGCAATAATAACCATCGAGCGGGAGTCCGGTGTCAGCTTGGCGCCGGAATAATTTCCATACAGGGCGAAAACCCCGAGACCGACTGATCGCAAAGAATCGGCTATTTCTTCGGGAGTGTACAATCGATATGATATTTTAAATGAGATTTTTCCGTCAGGGCCGAAGAAAAATCTTTTTCTTGTTACGCGCTTATTCTCCGGTGAATATTCAGTCGTTTGTATTAAATATCCGGTATCTTCAGTGTTATATTTTTCTTCCTCAGCCAGATGATTTAAGGCATAGTCTTTGTTCCAGAAATCAAGCAGTAACCGGCCCCTGTCTTTCAATACCCGGCACATTTCCTTTAATACCGATTGATTCCCGATATCATCGAAATAACCAAAACTGCCAAAGAGCGATAAAACCCAGTTGAAAGTCTCGGCATAAAAAGGTAGATGACTCATATTGCCACGGACAAAGGAGACATCCAAATTACGCTTCATATTCTCCGACTGACCGATCTTAAGAAGCGTTGCAGAATAATCACAGCCAATCGGTTTGTACCCGCGTTTTTTCAATTCAAAACAATGCCGGCCCTGACCACACCCCAAATCGAGAATAAGATCATCTGACGAAAAATTGCATAGTCGTATTAATTCATTGGTTTCTTTAGCGGAACGTTCCGGAGTGAGAGCCCTGAAAAAGGGGGTTTTGACATAGGATTCTTCAAAATAGGCCCGGTGTTCATTGCAATATCCGGATATATTGAATCTATTCGATAAATTATCCATTTGAAGTATAAATGGTACTGGTTTTCAGGCAAAAAGAGACTGCCGGATGTTATTCATCCGGCAGCCCTGAAGGAAATATTATTTACCGCCCATCCCGGGCATGGCGATATCGCTTTTTTGGTAACCTTCCGGTAATTCATAGATTCCGGCCGGGGGATCCATTTCCTTTATATCGATAACCTGCATTACGCTGGTAGCCTCGGCACCCATCATCTTGGTTGTGTTGAGAGTTTTGATCGGCAGACCTTTGATCTTCTTCATCTCCTCAATCATCTGGTCATATCCCGGCATAATAGCTTTAAAGGAATTGGTCAGATTCATGAACATATCATAGTCGAGCTTAACCTCATCGGTCGCCCAGATCACCATATCCGAGGAACCCATACCCATCGCAACTTTAACATCATATTTCTTGCAGTTCCACTTATCGATTTTCTGGGTTTCTTCGGTGGGGGTAACGGTGACGGTCATTTTCATCATGGCCATCATACCCTGCATCATCTTCTTGGCCTCTTCATTATCCCCCATCATCTTATCAAAATCGCCAAGATCTTCCAGGGCTATTTCCGTGTAGGCTTTATGTTTGTGATCAATCATATAGACGGCGTTTTTATCCATCCGCATGATCACCGTGGCGGTGTCGCCATTATCGGTGCGGGCTCGATCCTTGCCCAGCCAGACCGTTGATGTATCCGAACCGGCCGGCACTTTCTGGCCCATCATTTCAAAGGCGCCTCGTTCATTAACCTGCTTGATCATCGTATCGGCACTGACCAAAGCCGGCCCGACCAGCAACAGAGTCGCCATAACCGCAATAACCCAACCTTTGAGTTTCATTTTGCCTCCTGCATGATTAGTGGTTTATTATAGCTAACGTATCTCGATTTCCCCAAATTTTGAATTCACCTTACCGGAAGGAATATTAGTCCGGTTATTGACATAAGTCAATTAAAAAGACACCAGCCTTCTATGAGATTATGCGTTTGATATCAGGAGCTATCACTTATCATAAGCTCGGATTGGCTCATAGATATTGTCCACGCCTTTTAAAATTTTATTTCGACATCGGCTCGATCCGATTCGGCTGTCTGGAACAGCTCTTTTCTGGTATATCCCAGCATCCGGGCTATAAACATATCGGGAATTTGTTCAATCCGAATATTGAAAGTATTGACCGAATCGTTATAGAACTCGCGCCGGTCGGCAATCTGATTTTCTATTTCGCTTATCCGCATTTGAAACTGCTGGAAACTTTCATTAGCCTTTAATTCCGGATAATTTTCCGCGACCGCAAACAGGGTTTTAAGTGCCCCCGCTATCATCCCGTCGGCTTTAGCCTTATCGGCCACCGACTGAGCATTCATGAAGGCCGTCCGGGCCTCGGTCACTTTGGTCAGGACCTTCTCTTCATATTGCATATAGCCCTTGACAGTGTTAAGCAGTTTGGTCAATTCATCATGACGCTGTTTTAAAAGAACATCGATATTGCTCCAGGCCTTATTTATATTGTTTTTCAACCGCACCAGGCTGTTGTAAATGGCAATAAAATACCCGATGATAACTATAATCAGCAGTGCCAGCGCGATTATGGCGATAATCAGCAAGGTTCCCATCTAAAATCTCCTTTATACGATACCCGTAATTTTCAGAAACATTATGACTCCGACTATAAAAAAGATACTGCCGAATATTAAAGCCACCAGCATCGATTTTTTCAATTCCTTGAGGACCCCCATCTCTTCTCGATCGGATATAATAAAGGTTTTCTCATTCTCCCCTTTTTTTATAAGGACCTCCTGAGGAACGTTACGATTATTGGCGGCCGTGCCCAGTAGAAAAAGGGTATCCCCCGGTTCGATATAATACTCAAGGAAACGCCGATCTCCGACGCGGGTCATTTTAAGTCCGGTTCGTTGACTCAGAGGTCGGAGATCCATGACCTCAATTTCCGCCAGCCCGGACATATCCTTGCCATCCCAGTGCCTTAAGGCCTTGACCAGATTACCGATCCCCCCGAAACCAGCCAGAAGGCCCTGTTTTTCAAGGTAAAATCCCTTATTCTTGGTGATGTATGTTTCGGCCCCATGAGGATCGACATAAACCTCCCCGGTATCGTCTTTGGCCATAAAGGGAATCCCTTTATCACCCCAGGCGACCGTATCCCAGCGATGCTCCGTGCGCCGGTTTTTGCCGCTTCCCGATGTATGCTGACGGTACTCCTCAATTTCGTACTTATAGTAAACGCAATCCGTTTTGGAAAAGGGAGTTTTGATCAGGTTATTTTCAAAACAGGCAATGGTGCCGTGGATTTCAACAATCCCCATCGCCATCGACCTGATTTTGGAGCGGGGAGTATCTTTGATAATCAGGTATGTCTTCAGCTTGAAAAACCCCAGCATGGCCACCAACGCTCCCACCATGGTGAAAATTGCAGCTATTAAATAGTGTTGCGTCTCGGTCTGCATGTTTCTATTTACCTTTTTATTCCCCCGGCCATAACATTTTTGACATATTTGAGAGAATCAATTATTTATAGTCCGATATACCGGGGATTAATACCCAATATTCAAAAGGGGCGCCTTTTTAAGCGCCCCTTTTCGGAGCCATAACAATCGGATTATATTTTGACCAATTCCACCCGGCGATTGTTGGCTTTGCCCTCAGCGGAATTGTTGGTATCGATCGGTTTGGTTTCGCCCCATCCTTTGGCCTCAAGACGGTCGGCGCTGATACCAAATTCGTTGACCAGGTAGGTACGGACAGATTCGGCCCTCTTCTGAGACAGATTGGCATTGTAATCATCCGCACCATCGCTGTCGGTATGTCCCTCGATCGACAACCGGAGATTGGCATCCGCCTGCAGTAATTCGCCGATTTCCTGGAGAGTCTTATACGAACTGCCTTTGATCTTATGCGAATCGACATCAAACAAAATGCCATGCGTGACTATTCGACCAGTTTCATCAAGTTGCTCACGCATTGATTTACCGCCTTCGGCGAAACGAAAACCGCGAAATAAAACCGGGTTTTCCGGGTCATTGTAAGGCCGATGATGAATACGGAATCCGACCGGTTTGAAGCCTTCCACTTTGGGAACATTGGCCACTCGTTCTTCGTCGAAATAACATTTGATAGATCTTGAAGTGGCCATGATTCTCATTATATGGGATCCCTTGGCAGGTCTTTGCGAGAGCGCTTTGTCAGCCAGAGTACTGCCGTTGATTTCCAGCCAGGTCGCATCGCCACCATAAAAACCAAAACAGCCAATATTCTCACCATACTCATTAACCCAGTATATATAATGATAATTCCCCGACTGATCAGGACCATTATCATAAAATTCATACTCGACGGTGTACTGCTCGGGCAGCGGACCCTCGGGGATTTTGGGTCGGATATTACCATCGTCCGTTGCCAGAATCCAGAATTCATTGCCCAGTTTCGCGACTTCATAAACGCCATTATCAAGATTCCAGCGATACGGGAATTCCCCTTCCTCTTCACCCTTCATATCATCGTAAAAGATAACTTTATCGCCCGGAATAAAATCGTATCTGGTGTACAACTTCATATCCTCAGCCACGGCGGCGGTAGTCACGGCGGCCGAAGCGGCCCCGCCCGGTGTTCCCGCTGGAGTCGAGGCTGTCATCTGCTGACCCCCGGTTCCCGTTCCTCCCTGATCACCATACTGCTTGGTATACTGGTTGTTCCCCTGGTAACGGAAATATTCTTCCGGCGTTTCTTTAGCGATTTCTTCAACCGCTTTTCCAAGAACCTCTCTTATGGCGCCCTCCATCGGCTCGTTGGCATAAACACCCAGCGCCCCGGCCAAAGCGATATCTTTGGTCCAGCCGCCGCCGACCCCGCCGACTTTCCAGCTGGTCGCCTTGCCTTCGAGAGACATGGCTTTGATTATCCTCCGCGTTCGAATATCATACATCTTCAAATCCATGAGGATCTTGGCTTCCTTCTTACTCGCGCCCAGAGCTCCAAAGGCTTTCTTCTTGAGACCGCCGATACCGCCACCGACTCCAGATGCATCCGGCTCAAAACCGGTGATGGCTCCGGCCACCAGAATATCGGCCCCTTCCATCAACCCCTTGTCAGCCCCGCGGCCTTCCTCGACATATTCCGATTCGCCGAAATCGATTTCATCGATCAACTCATCGACTTCCTCTTTACCGGCCAGAACGATGAACTTGTCATGCTGGGCCAGAGCCGTTGACAGCATCTCCCCCATGGATTCAGCGACTTCCCATGAGCAGCCTTCGGCCTTATCCTTGATGGTACCGACCGTGATACGGGCTTTATTGCCCTGATATCCGACTTTTTCACTGATATCAGCTGCGGCAACACCGAACAGAAATATCACGATAATCGGTAACATGAAAAACACGCGAACATTGCTTGAACCAAACATAAGATACTCCCTTGGTAAATTAAATAGGCTTTAATCCCTTATATCTGATTGGATATACAATTGTGTCAGAGAATATATGTCCGCTAAATAATGTCCGCAACTATATTTTCAAATTCCATTTCCATTAAAATCGGGTTTCTCAGGATGGCTATCCCAAAAAAAGGCCCTGTTTTTAACACAGGGCCCTTTTGAAAAGCTATTCTGGAATCATTTATTCCATTCCAGGCAGACCTTCCTGTTTGGTATAGCCTTCCGGAATAGTGTAAGTCCCGGCCGGAGCATCGCCTTCACGGACTTCCAGCATTTCATTGGAAGCCTTGATAATATTTCCCATCATATTGATAGAAATATCACTGGCCACACTCACGCCTTTCACTTTCTTCATTTCCTCCATGGCTTCCTGGAAACCGGGGAATTGAGCCATCATGGAATGAGTCAGTTTATTGAACATTTCATAATCGACTTTTATTTCATCACTTGCCCATAAATCCATGGTCATTTTCATCATTCCCATATCCATGGTGACAATATACTTTTTGGTATTCCAGACTTTAATTTTTTTGGTTTCCTCGGTGGGTTCCACAGTAGCGGTAATTTTCATCTGGGCCATCATACCTTTCATCATTTCAGCCATGGCCGCGGCTTCCTCATCTCCGCTACTCTCGGCATCCAGCATTTTGGAAATATCTCCCAGGGCGTCAAGAGGCATTTCATAATAAACGCTGTCCTGATGATCGATCATATACATCGCATTCTGATCCGCCAGCATAATTACTGACATGGTATCGCCTTGATCGGTCCGGGCCCGACCGGAACCAATCCAGGTGGTCGAGGTGTCAATCGTAGGCTCGACTTTCTGGCCCATCATCTCGAAACCCTCGGTCCTGGCTACCTGCTTCATCATGGTATCGGCGCTCACCAAACCCGGTATGGCCATTACTATTAAAAGAACCAAACCGATTTTCCAGTTTCTTGTCCTCATGAGGATTCTCCTTTTAATTTTCAACCCCTTGCCTGTTATCCATATTCCCGACTAAAAGATGGTGCATTGTAGCATAATTAATTAATGAAGTCAATACCAAAGGCCAGGATTCCCACCCCTGCAACACATACGGGGAAACAGCCAATTCCACTATAATATTGCCCCTTGTTGATTTTCTGCTTATTATATATTGATGTTTGAGTTCCCCAAAATAATCTTGGTTTTCCTGGCCGTTGACTGGCCGTCTTTTACCCAGAAAGATTTTTTGATAGCGCTGGCGGGGCCGACCGCTGAGGCGGGAAGCGTGGTCGTGGCGGTCAACCGCCCGCTTTGCCCGCTGACTACCCTGGTCAAAAAGCCATTTCGAGCCGGTGAACTTCTATCCCGTCCAAAGCTTGACAAAATATCAGAAAACCTGTTTTTATACAGCCCCAAATATTTCATTCATGATTTCCTGGCCGTAAATTCATCCTGGCTGAAATATCTCAACCAGGCGGCCATCAGGAGAAGTTATATTTACTTATGCCGAAAACTCGGGGTCACGGAATCCAATCCGGTGGTCTGGTTTTATTATCCGCGCCAGGGGTGGGTTACCGAACTATTCCCTAAGAATTTCAATATTTATGAAATCTATGATAATATTTCGGATATATATGGCAACGAAAACGAGACTGATAATGGCCTTGAACATCAGTTACGAAACCGGGTTCACTTGTTAATAACCACCTCTAAAAGACTTCATGATAAATATGGGCAACATTATTGTAAGGCCATATATATGGGAAATGGACTATCGCGCGGTCATTATTTAAACCTGATCGGCGATGATACAAATATCAATCCTGCTATTGCCAGAATCGATCCTCCCCGGATAGGTTACGCCGGCGCTATATCCAACCGTCTGGACTGGAATCTGATAGCAGGAATGGCCAAGGCCCGGCCGAATTGGAATTTTATCTTCGCCGGTCAAATTCATGATCAATCGATCATCGGGAAAATGGCCGTATATACCAACATCCATTTCACGGGTGCCTTTGAACATAATACGATGCCGCGTATTCTGCGCGGATTTGATATCGGTCTGCTTCCTTATCTTGATACCGAGTTCTTCCGATATCTTAATCCCCTCAAGTTTTATGAATATGCCGCGGCAGGTCTGCCAGCAGTTTCGTCACCAATCCCCGAATTGGAACAGTTTCCCGGCGATCTTATCCGCGTTGTCAATAATGACATCGAATCATGGTTGACCGCCATAGAGATACAACGGGCAACTGATCGCCAAAAAGCAAAAGATATTGGACGAGAAATCGCTGGAAATCATATCTGGGAAGATATGGCCGCCGAATTGTTCGCCGAGATTATTCGAATCCAAACCGCATATATGACGGTTTAATTCATTTTCTCTTAGCCTCCTGCCACCAGGTTTCTAATTCTTCAAGAGTGAAGTCATCAAAAGACCGCCCGGAACGGTGAACCTGCTCTTCGATATAATTAAAACGCTTTTGAAATTTCTTCAGGGTTCGATTCAAAGCCTGTTCGGGATTAATTTCCATTTTTCTGGCCAGTGAAGATATGGCAAAAAGCAGATCACCGATCTCGTCTTCCAGTCCTTTTTTATTGTTGCTTTTAAATTCCGCTTCGAGTTCGGTGATCTCTTCCCTGATTTTATCCATTACTTCCCCGGCATTCTTCCAGTCAAACCCGACCCCGCCGGCCTTTTCACCAAACCGGAAAGCCTTAACCAGAGCTGGAGCCGATTTGGGAATACCATTTATCACTGATTTTTTTTCGCCGGATTCGATTTTGACTTTTTCCCATTGATCTCGGACTTCCCGGGGAGTAAGATTCTTCTTTTCCCCGAAAACATGGGGATGGCGATTGATCAGTTTTTCATTGACACAGTTTATCGAATCGTCGATATCAAACCGGCCGCCTTCCTCCGCCAACTGGCAATGGAAAACGATCTGGCACATCAGATCACCCAATTCCTCCTTAAGGTCCTCCTGGTTTTCATTCTCAATTGCTTCAACCACCTCGTAAGTTTCCTCAATCAGGTATGGCAGGAGAGATTTATGGGTCTGTTTGCGGTCCCAGTTACATCCTCCCGGCCCCCTGAGGGTGGCCATTATTTCGCGCAATTTATTAAAAGGCATGATATTATGTGACATATCAAAATAACCCTTTCCAAATTAAGCAATATGTCGATAATATCGTATAATACCGAAACCATACGCCGAAATAAAGAATTATTATGGATTGAGCCGACTTGACAAACGAGATAAAGGGCGGTATTATTTCATCTTTTGGAAGAAGAAAAATTACTTATGGAAGCCAACAGCAAGAATAAGCAAAAAGCTCAGCCTTATGATCCCAGGGCGGTCGAAGAACGTCTGCTCGGCGTTTGGCTGAATTCGGGATATTTTAAAGGTAATGTTAACAAGGATCGGGAACCATATTCGATCGTCATCCCGCCCCCCAATGTCACCGATATCCTTCATCTTGGCCACGCTCTCAATAATACCATTCAGGATATCTTGATCCGGCAGAAAAGGATGTCAGGGTTTGAGGCCGAATGGGTCCCGGGGGCCGATCATGCCGGAATCGCCACGCAGGTTATTGTCGAAAAACTGCTTCGCAAAGAGGGGACAACCCGCCGGGAATTGGGAAGGGAGAAATTTCTGGAAAGAACCAGGGAGTTGGCCTATCGCAATAAGGACTATATTCTCAACCAGTTGAAAAAAATAGGCTGTTCATGTGACTGGGAACGGACCCGCTTTACCATCGATGAATCTCTGTCCCGGGCAGTTATGAGAGTTTTTATTCATCTTTATAATAAAGACCTCATTTACCGCGGACACAGGATCGTTAACTGGTGCCCCTCATGCCAGACATCTCTATCCGACGATGAAGTCGAGCACGAGGGAAAAGAAGGTCACCTGTGGTATATTAGGTATAAGCTGAAGGGCAGTGATCAATATCTGACCGTAGCGACCACTCGCCCCGAAACCATGCTCGGCGATACCGCCCTGGCGGTTAATCCTAAAGATATGAAGTTCAAGAAATTCGTCGGCAAGACCGCTATTCTGCCTATCCTTGAGCGGGAACTTCCAATTATCGCCGATACCTATGTGGATCCTGAATTCGGCACCGGGGTGGTTAAAATTACTCCGGCTCATGACCCCAATGATTTCGAAATCGGCAAACGCCATGATTTGGAAGAGATTAATATCCTGAACAATGATGGAACCCTGAACGTCGAAGCCGGTAAATTCAAAGGTCTGGATCGCTACGAGGCCCGCAAAAAGCTGGTTAAGGAACTTGAGAAAAAGGGCCATCTGGAAAAAATTGAAAAATATGATCTCTCGGTCGGAACCTGTTATCGTTGCCATCAGGAAATCGAGCCGTATCTCTCGGATCAATGGTTTGTCCGAATGTCCCAGCTGGCCCAGCCGGCCATCGACGCCATGAAAAAGGGCGAATTACGCTTCCATCCCGATTACTGGTCGAAAACGTATCTCCACTGGATGGAAAATATCCGTGACTGGTGTATCTCGCGTCAGCTCTGGTGGGGTCACCGGATTCCGGTTTATTATTGTGAAGCCTGCGGGGAAGTGATGGTCAGGGAAACCGTCCCGGATAAATGCACCAAATGTGAAAGTCCCCGGATTGTCCAGGACGAGGATGTTCTCGATACCTGGTTTTCCTCATGGCTGTGGCCGTTTTCGGTCTTCGGATGGCCGGAAAAGACACCTCTCCTGGAATATTTCTATCCAACCAGAGTCCTGGTGACCGCTTCGGAAATCATTTTCCTCTGGGTGGCCCGAATGGTTATGGCCGGCTATGAATTCGTTGGCAAGATCCCTTTTAACGATGTCTATATACACGGGACGGTTCGGGACGCCAACGGAATAAAAATGTCAAAATCTCTTGGTAACGGAATTGACCCACTGGAAATTATTGACACCTATGGCGCCGATGCCCTGAGAATTTCCCTGGTTCTGGCCACTCCGGATGGACAGGATCCCTGGATTTCCAAGAATACTTTTGAGATCGGCCGCAACTTCATAAATAAGCTCTACCAGGTTTCAAGATTCGTGATGATGCGTACTGATGGTCAGCAGTTCAATCTGAACTCGGTTCCCGAAAAGGATCTCATTCTGGTTGATAAATGGATATTGTCGCGGCTGGAACGGACAATCGAGATAACCAACCGCAGTATCAACGAGTTTAAACTATCGGCGGCAACCAAAAATCTCTATAGTTTCACTTGGAATGATTTCTGTTCCTGGTACATCGAACTGATCAAACCGGATCACCCGGATCAGCCGATTCGGGAGACCTCGCTTCATGTCGCCTATTATGTCCTGGATAAAATCCTGAAACTGCTGCATCCTTTCATCCCCTTCGTAACCGAGGAAATAAATCTGAAACTCAAAGAGATTTTCCCGGCCAAGGAGAAAACTCTGGTCTTTGGTCCCTGGCCGGAAGCAACCCGGAAGTTCAAGGATGAAAATCTGGAACAATCATTCGAGTCGATTCAGGCGGTGGTCAATGCGGTTCGATCGATCCGGGCGGAGATGAATGTCCCGC
Organism: Candidatus Zixiibacteriota bacterium; assembly: GCA_016933955.1. NCBI lineage: Bacteria > Pseudomonadati > Candidatus Zixiibacteriota > Candidatus Zixiibacteriota bacterium. Next base: position 181,059 of record JAFGTT010000019.1, on the reverse strand, counting down.
CGGGTAAGCGGTCCGATTTGCATGTCCGTATTACCAAAACCGAAACCGGCCGACTGCTTGAAACCTACCAGGATTTCTTCCGTAGCCTGGCCAAAATCGACAAATTGATTATCGGCGAGGATATAAAAAAGCCCGGACTATCGGCTTCCGCCATCATTTCCGGAGCGGAAATTTTCCTCCCTCTCAAAGGGCTGATTAATATTGAGTCGGAAAAAAACAGACTTGAAAAGGAACTGCAAAATCTTAAAACGCAACTGGAAAAGATTTCCAAGAAATTGGCTAATCCGGATTTTCTGAAAAACGCCCCCGATGATGTCGTGGATCGCGAAAAATCCAAGAAAACCGATATCGAGGAACGGGTCGAAAAGCTCAACAGCAATTTGGAACAACTGCTGGGCTGGTAAACCTGGCAGCCGGATTAGCTCAGGACAGCCTTCAATCCGATTAAATCCCATAAAAAAACCGCCTCATGGGCGGTTTTAATATTTGATTTAAAATGTCGCCTATTCTTCCATAAATTCATCAAGATAACTGGCTACCGAACGAGCCCCGGCGGCATCGGGAAATGAGGAAATCTCGGTGGGAACCAGATAATCGGCCGGCTTCTGGAAATAATCTGAACAAAACTCATTGATAGTCCGATTGACCCGGCGAACAACTGCCTCGGCTCCCTGACGGGATGTCTCCGGCATAAGCAATCCAATCTTAAGTCGTCCCGAATTCGATATAGAATCCACTTCTCTGATTGATCGTTTCAGAATGCCATTCAAGTTATTAAGGAATGACTTTCTATCTTCTATACTGGCTAACGCACCATTGCCGGCCAGATCCAATATGGGACCGACATTAAAAATGGCCAGGGACAGAAAAATGCGGTACCGTTCCGCTCTTTTCAGTTCGTAATGAATCCGGGATGCGAAAGCACATCCGTCGCTGTATGTTGTGAAATTAGTTCTCATAATCCGGTAATCAACGCTGCCAATAATTTATAATTCCTATTGTTGCCATAACACAGCAATTTCTATTCCATTGAACCAAACTTGACTGTTAATAGTTCCTTATAAAAAATTCAACAACCCCGGCCAACAAAAAAATCATTCAACTGCTTGAATAATATGATAATAAAAAAATGAATGTGGACTATACAACCCACTATAAGTTATCCACATCCAACGACTGCGCAACATGTTGCAGATTAAATGAATGCCAATGCGGAAGATGTTATAAATCGGTCACACTCTGGAGATGATCACTTCACGCTGTTTAGATTGTATTCTTTAATTTTATAAAGCAATGATCGATAGCTGATTTCAAGGAGATCCGAGGCTTTCCGCCTGTTCCAGTTAGTTTTATTTAAAACTTCGCTGATCAGTTTCTTCTCTTCCAGGGCAATAGCATAGCCAACTCTTTTTTTCAAAGAATATGAATTGGCAATTCCGGGATCCTGATAAGCCGCCGGGCTCGCGGTATCGATCCCGGACCCGACCGGTTTGGATAATCCCGATAACAGCAAATCGTTGACAATCTGTTCATCACCCCTTACCACCACCTGTTTGATAAAGTTTTCCAGTTGACGGACATTACCCGGCCATGAAAAATCGATCAGGGCTGAAATGGTCTCAGGAGACAATGAGGGGTATTCTTTCTGGTAGAGAATGTTGTAACGATCAAGAAAATGACTGATCAGAAGCGGGATATCCTCCCGCCTTTCCCTTAGCGGCGGAAGAAATATGGTAATTTCATTTAGGCGATAGAATAAGTCATCGCGGAAATGTTGACGGCGGATGGCATCCTCGAGATTTTTGTTGGTAGCGCAAATTATTCTGACATCAACATGGATATTGTTTATCCCGCCAACCCGAACAAATTCCTGCTGCTCCAGCACCTGCAGTAATTTGGACTGCAATTCCAGTGGCATATCACCGATTTCGTCAAGAAAAATAGTTCCTTTGTTGGCCACTTCAAACCGTCCCGGCTTGGTCTTATGAGCACCGGTAAAGGCCCCTTTCTCATAGCCGAACAATTCTGCCTCAAGAAGATCGCGAGGGATAGCGGCGCAGTTGACCTTGGTAAACTGCTCATCGGCCCGACCGGAAAGAGAATGCAACATATGGGCCACGATTTCTTTGCCGGTCCCGGATTCGCCTCTGATCAGAACGGTCAATTCGGAACCTGCGACCTGCTCAATAAGGCCCTTAACCTGTAACATCTTGTGTGAATCGCCGACAAAACTATCATATTGACTTCGGGATTTAAGCTCGGTCTTAAGGCTTTTAACCTCGGATTTAAGTTTGGCCTTCTCCAGAACAGCCTGAATATGTATTTCGACTTCCTTGACATCAAAAGGTTTATTGATAAATTCTGCGGCCCCGAGATGCATTGACTGAACAATGTTTTTGGTCTCCCCATGACCGGAAAGCATTATAACTTCCGGCCGCGCCGGCAATTTGTTGAGCTTTTCAAGAACCTCAAGTCCGTTCATCCCCGGCATCTTAATATCAAGAAGAATCAGGACCGGTTTCTCGGTCGATACCATCTGGATGCCTTCAATACCATCCCTGGCCGAAACAAATTCATAACTTGAAGACAACCCTTCACCCAGTATCCAGGCGACTTTGGGGTCATCGTCAATAATTAATATTTTTGTCTTTTCTTTAATCATCGTCTAACAGTCTATTATTTACCTATTTATCGTCATGGACATAAAAAAAATCAACTGTTTTCAGTAATTTTCATGCCGGTTTTTTGCAATTTTTTGCAGGGGTTAAATTGGAAAGTATAGGGTAAAATCAGTACCCTTTCCATATTCCGATATGACCTCAAAAGTCCCCCCATGGGCCGAGATAATACGCTCGACCACCACTAATCCCAACCCAGTCCCGGTTTCTTTGGTGGTATAATAGCGGTCGAATATCTTGGAAAGGTTTTCCTTTTTAATACCATGGCCGTTATCGGCTACGGTTATGGCCAGATAATCCCGGTGTTTAAAAGATGGCCGGTCGACTTTGCCAACCACCCGGAGGTGTCCGTTTTCCGACATGGCATCGATAGCGTTTAAAAACAGGTTCAGGAAAACCTCCAGAATTTGATTTTTATTGAGCGGTATTTCATAATTGATATCGGCCTGGAATTCGGAGTCGAAGCTTATTTTTTTCTTACGCAAGTCGGGGCCGATAAACTCGGCGGCTCGCTTAATTATGCCGCGAATATCTTTGATTTCCGTTTCGTACTTATGTGGTTTCGAAAAATCGACCAATTCAGTGACCAATTCATTGAGCCGGTGGATTTCTTCCTCGACCATTCCAAAGAAGGCCGTATCTTCAGCCACCTGCGGATACTTTTCCCTTAACACCTGTATCCAGCCCTTTATATTGGTCAGGGGTCGACGCAAATCATGAGAAATCTCGGAGATCATATTGCCCATAGTCAAAAGACGGGTGGCATTTAAAAGCGCTTTTTCCCGCTCATAAAGCCCCGAAGCCTGAGAAATAATCAGCCGGGCCAGTGAGACTTCCTGACTGGTATAGCTTCTTTCACTATCGGAACCGATACAAAAAACATGTTTCAGTTGTCCTTCCTGAACTACCGGCAGAGCGGTGAAATTGACACCTGGATCGGGATAAGCCCTGTATTCGCGTATCTTTCGGCCAAGGACTGAAGAGAATATTTCGATGTTGTCAAAATCAAGACTCTCCAGTTCCAATCCTTCAAGAATAACCTCGCCTTCCTTGATTTTATCGAGATTGATTGATCCACTATCGGTCAGGGGAATATCTGTTCCGGTGGCTCCGACCGGTTTCAGGCTCTTGGGAACCGGTTGCCATTCGAACCAGAGGGCATAATCGATCGGCATCAATTTCCTCATATATTCAAAGATGGCATTACGCATGGCCGAAACTGATCCGACCGTGGAAAGTCTGCGGGAAAGCTCAAAAAGAATTGAAAACTCCCGGAGTTTTCGGAGATTATCTTCAAACTGGCGGCCGTCATCGATAGCCACCGCAGCCTGCGAGGCGAAGGTTGTCAGCAATTTGAGATCATGGTCATCGAAAACCTGTCCATATTTTTTATTGGCCATATTGATAACACCGAGAACCCGATTGGAGACTTTCAGGGGGACACACAAAAGCGAAGCCGAGGTGTAGCGTTCCCGGTTGATTCTCTGGAAACGGTCATCTTCCTCGACGTTTTTTACAATCAGTGGTTCCCCACTTTTGGCTACATACCCGGCAATTGATGATCCTATTGGCAATTTGACGGATTCGGCCAATTCCACATTCAGGCCTATGAAAGCCTCAATGGTTAAATAGGAGTTGGTCGGGTTTATAAGCATCAGAGAGCCAATCTCGGCTTGAGTCACCCCCGCGGCCAGTTTAACTATTTTATCAAGCAGTTCCTTTAGGCTGGGAGAGTAAGCCAGAGATTTCCCGGCCTCATACAGGGCGTTGATCTCGGCCAGGCGGTTACTGAGATTGAGGTTGGCCGTCTGAAGATCATCCAGCAGTTTTTTTCGTTCGATATTGGCGGCCCTGATCTCCAGACCCCGTTTGACCGAAATTTCCAGCTGGGAAAATTCCACCGGTTTTAACAGGTACTCAAAAGCCCCGTTTTTAATGGCTTCGAGTGACGATTCCAGTGAAGCATAGCCGGTCATCAGGATCACGATGATTTCAGGATCGACGGTTTTGGCGGCCTTCAAGATATCCAGACCGGTAACATCGGGCATCTTTATATCGGTAACGATCAAATCAAACTGCCGGTCCCTGATAAGTTCCAAAGCCTCCTGCGATGATTGGGTGACCTTGACACTATAACCGCTACTCGAAAACAGCTCTTCGAGCGACTGGCACATTCGTTTCTCATCGTCGATTACCAATAATTTTTCAAATACGCCAGTCATACTCATCTTCCTCTTGATCGATCGGCAGATCTATTTTAAAACATCCACCTCGGGGATTATTATTGAATTCAATAGTCCCGTTGTGATTTCGGACTATCCTATGACAGACCGACAACCCCAGTCCGGTCCCCACACCCGCCTCCTTGGTGGAATAAAACGGCTCGAAAATATGCGGAATATGTTTGGGATCAATCCCCGGACCAGTATCCTGAAAATTGATCTGGATCGTATGTTCGCGGGAATGTATACCAATTTCGATTTCACCTCCCTGATTCATGGCATCACAGGCGTTGATTATCAGGTTCATAAAAACCTGTTTTAAGCCATCGGGCCAGGCCGCTATCTCCGGCATGGAATCAGGAATATCCAACGTAACTTTTGTGGAGCTCTGTTCCAGTTGACGCCGCATCAAATTCAGAACCTCCCGAATGGTTTTCCCCACATCGGTTCTGACGAACTTGATAAGCATCGGCCTGTTTATATTAAGGAGCTGTCGGACAATCATGGTGATGCGATCGATTTCCTGTTGCACGATACTCAGATACTCATCAATCTTGGGGTTGCCTTCCGCCTGCTGATTGATAAGGTTCAGGTAATTTTTAATAATCCCCAGAGGGTTATTTACCTCATGGGCAATCTTGGCGGAGAGCTCGCCCAGGACCGCCAGGCGTTCCGACTGAATCAGCAGTCTCTGGGTTTGTTGCAATTTTTCCAGAGCTTCTTTTTCAGATTCATACAGCCGGGCGTTTTCGATCGATACGGCCGTCTGGTTGGCCAGAATGGATAAAAATTCGACATCTTCATCTTGAAAGTGCTGTCCGGATTCTTTGGCGGAAATGATTAAGACTCCGCGAAGTTTAGTCTGGAAAATAAGCGGGACGACCAGGCCATCATCGAAATAATCCATGAATCCCATATCTTTCGCCGCCGGCATTTTATCCGACAACTCGCTGATGAACACCGGCCGATTATAGGCCGTGATATATCGCCCGAATTCACTATCGGGATTAATCAAGATTTCCTTTCGCGGAAAAGGCGGGGACCCCTTGACCCGCTCCAGACGGAAGGTTTCACCTCCCAGCTGATGAGGCAAATAAAGCGCCGCCTTGGCCGCCCCCATCTGTCCGAGAGAAGTCAGGACAAAGGAATCGAGAAGAGTCTCATAATTTAGAACAGCGTTGAAGTTTCGGCTGAGTTCGAATATTGTATAAAGATCAAAAATACGGCGCTTGAGTTGACGGTTAGCCTCGGTCAGTTCGACCGTCCGTTCTTCAACCAGAAATTCCAGTTCGTTGCGGGCTTTCTTGAGAACATTTTCAGCATCTTTACGCCCCGTTATATCGACCATTGAAACAAAATCGGCATTCCGCCCGTCGTATTTCACCGATTTGGAATAAAGATCGACCCACTTTTCATCGCCGTTTCGGATAACGAATTTGGTTGTGTAGTGATTGATAACATCGGGATCACCGCGTTGTTTCTTGCGGGCCTGATCCAAAACAAAAAGACGATGTTCGGGGTGAATAACAACCGAATATCCGTCCTCCGGCCAAGCTTTCATTTCATCGATTGAGTATCCTGTCAATTCGGCCACGGCCTGGTTGGCAAACTTGATAAGACCATCCTGAATAATGACAATGGCCAGTAAACCCTGCTCGGAGAGTAACCGAAATTTGGCCTCGCTTTCGCGAAGCGCGCTCTCGGCCATTTTCCGCGCCGTGATATCACGCGCGTAGGCACAATGATATTCCTTGTCGTTGAATTCCAGATAGCTTACAGTAATCTCCACCGGGAAAAACTGGCCATTTTTTTTCAAATGTCTGGATTCGAAGGTGATAACCTTATTCTGTTTGGCGTCTTCCCAATACTCCGCCCAGATATCGGCGCTGAAATCGGGATCGATATCGAATATCCTTTTTAAGAGAAGTTCCTTGCGAGTGTAACCGAGCCGTTTACAGGCCGAATCGTTGACATAGAGGAGACGAGCATCCTGACCGATCCAGAAAATGGAATCTGAGGCTCGATCGAGTGAAAGACGGGTCAGCGGCAAATGATCTTCAGAGGCCATCCCGATCGGGACGGCGGGCTGAATACTCCCACCATTCTTAATTGCATTTGATTTGCGAGTGGTTCCGGGCTGGTCGTTTTTCTTCCGTGTCATAATATCTTGTTCTGATTGGCCATAAAATCGCCAACCGCGTAATGTGAACCGCAGATAATAATTATATCGTCAGGTCCTGACGATTCCACCAGTTTGCGCGCCGAATTCACCACCGAATCAGATATTGTCATATCCTTCCATGGTTCAAAATAAACGGCAATCTCCTCCGGGTCGGCCGTTCGGTGGGTATTAAGTCGGGCGATTTCCACGCGGCGTGCGATTCGTTTGATAAAACCGACGGATTTCCCCAAATCTTTATTCTTAACAAACCCGATCACAATATCGGCCCTGCGACCGGGATATAATTTACGAAAACAATCCACCAGTGATTTTATGCCGCCCGGATTATGGCCCACGTCCATAATAATAAGAGGGCGGCCTGGCCGTTTCAATTTCTGGAAACGTCCCGGCCATACAGCCTTGTTCAATCCTATACGAATATCTCTGCTTCTCAGATTGAATCCCATCGGTAAAAGCATATCGGCCGCCGCCACCGCCAGGGCGGCATTCCTGATCTGGTGATTGCCGGCCAGTGACGGTTCAAGGTTCTTCAGAGTCAAATCATTGAATTTATAATCAAACCGGAACGGTTGTCCATTTTCGATGAAGGCATTTTTCTTCAGGCACAGCAGAGGCGCCCCACGTTCCTGGCTGACCCGGGTTATTTCGGCAAGAGGCTCGGCCTTCATCACTCCGGTCAAGATCGGGATACCGGGTTTAATTATGCCTGCCTTCTCATAGGCGATTTTAGTAAGAGTATCGCCCAGAATATTGGTATGATCATATGAAATATCGGTTATTATGGACAGGAGGGGAGTCAGGGTGGAGGTGGCGTCAAGCCTTCCTCCCAGACCGACTTCGACCACGGCAATATCGACCTTGTGATCGGCGAAATAATTGAAGGCCATGGCCGTGCAGGCCTCGAAAAAAGTAATGTGGCGGCGCGAAATTACATACCTGTATTTCGCCACGAAGTCGGTGACATACTTTTTATCTATTTGCTTTCCGCCGATCCGAATTCGTTCGCGGTAATCAACCAGATGAGGCGATGTAAATATCCCGGTTTTATATCCGGCCTGTCTTAGAATGGCCTCGATGTAGGCGCAGGTGGAACCTTTGCCATTGGTCCCCGCCACATGAATCGAGCGGAAACGATTCTGCGGATTGCCGATTCGATCCAGAAATCCGGCGATGTTTTCCAGGCCGAGTTTAATTCCGAAAAGCTCCCGACGCATGATAAAATCAAGCGCCGAGGCATAACTACCCCTGTCTTTGGACATATTGATTATCTCTGGAAATATTTGAGAAGCAAAACCAGGGTGTCCCGGAGTTGTCCCCGTTCAACGATTTTGTCAAGAAAACCTTTTTCCAAAAAGAATTCCGAGGATTGGAAACCCTCCGGAAGATCCTGTCCGATTGTCTGCTGAATAACCCGCGGTCCGGCGAATCCAAGCAACGATTTCGGTTCGGCAATGATGACATCTCCAAGCGATGCATAACTGGCCATGACACCCGCCGTGGTGGGATTGGTCAACACCGATATAAACGGGATTTTCCTTTTATGCAACACCGCCAACAGGGCCGATGTTTTAGCCATTTGCATAAGGGAGAGAATCCCCTCCTGCATTCTGGCCCCGCCGGAACATGAGACGATCACCAGCGGTATGGCTCGATCAATGGCCCGTTCGATAGTCCGGGCAATTTTCTCCCCCACCACCGATCCCATTGAGCCGCCTATAAAAGAAAAATCCATGATGGCGAAAGACACCTCACGGGAATCGATCTTGCCTATTCCCGACACCACTGCATCCCTCATCCCCGACTTTTCCTGGGCCGCTCGGATACGATCGGGATATCGTTTGGAATCCTTGAATTTCAATGGATCTTTCGATTCCAGCTCGGTATCGTATTCTTCCAGAATGCCACCATCAAGTATTATATTGATATATTTCCGGCTGGTTATTCTAAAATGGTAATTACAGCTGGGGCAAACCCAATAATTATTTTCCAGTTGCTTGGTATAAAAAATATCCCCACAACCCGGGCACTTTGACCACAAGCCATCGGGGATATCTTTTTTCTCTTTGCTGATCAGGCCGGATTTTGCCTTTTTAAACCAGTCCATTTTCGAAGTCTTCTTCCCTGAGCGTTTTTACCATCACAATTGCATCTTCTACCGGGGTCTGATAATAACCCGGTCGCAAATATAATTCCCGAAAACCAAGTTTGCGATATAAATCAATGGCCGACAAATTACTCTGTCGAACATCAAGATAAATATATTCACAATTGGCGTTTTTTGCCATGTTTAAGATACGATTTATTAATAATTTGGCAACAGATTTTCCCCGATATTCCGGCGCCACGGCCACATTGGACAATTGGGCCTCGCCATAAGATATTATATAGCAAGCATATCCGATAATCGCATTCCCGCTCTCGGCCACCAGTAAACCCATATCGGGATCATCATCGAGATAATCCAAAAAGGCTGATCTGGGCCAGGCGTCGGTGAAAATCAACTGTTCCATCATAACCACGATATTGATCTCGGATGGTTTAACTGGACGGATAATAAATCCCTTGAGTCTTTCCGGCATATCATCCTATTTCTTTATATGGGCAGGAAATTGCTGGATATAAAGTGGCTCTAAAACCGCGATATCATCGCCACCGGCGCAGTCGAGTTTCCTGATACCGGCCCGAAGGAAATCATCGAGTCCAAGTGAGAAATCTCTGGAGTCAAGAAAGTCCAAATTTCCGATCATTTCCGGTCCCGGCGTGCAGTCAATAGCCAGATGTTTGGTATTTGCCAATAAGGGCGCCGGATTTTTACCGGTTACAACCGTTATCGTTCGGTTGTCAAAATCCGACGAATCAATTAAGGCGGTATAATATTCATTCCTCCGTGACGGGATATAGACCCGGGTCTTTCCAAAGGCTTGAAATAGCCGACTTGCGATTGATTCAAAAAGAGACACGCCCACCAGTGGAATTCCCAGAGAAAGGGCCAGCCCTTTGGCGGAGGCCAGACCCACCCGTAATCCGGTGAAGGAACCCGGCCCGATCGAAACGATAATGGCTTCTATAACCGGACGTGGCAAACCGGCCTCGCGACAGAGTCCATCTATCAGCGGAAAGATAAATTCGGCATGGCGAAATCGATCAGTGTTTTCTTTTACAGCCAGATCGGCCTCATTAGCTGTAATCCCCACCTGCAGAACTGAGGTAGCACTGTTGATTACCAGGATATGTTTCTTTTTCATGGCATCATCTTTCAGAACAGCCGATTACAATCAGAGGTTTAGAAATTCAAGCTCGATTTTTCTTTTCGTTTGATCCAGAATTTCAATGAATATCTGGATTCTCTCTTCCGGCATATTCCGGCCGGCCTTCTCTCCCCACTCCACCACGACCACTCCCTCTCGAATCAGATAATCATCCCAGCCGATTTCATACAATTCATCAGTTTTATTCATGCGGTACAGGTCGAAGTGATACAGCGGAATTATACCATGATATTCGTTGACCAGAGTGTATGACGGCGATTTAACATCGCTTTCATTAATTCCCAGACCGATTGCAATACCCCTGATAAAACAGGTTTTACCGGCGCCAAGAGGGCCGGTAAAGGAAATCAGATCGCCGTTGTTCAACAGAGCCGCCAGCCCTTTTCCGGCCGCTATCGTTTCCCCGGCCGACCCGGTAATTAGAATCTGATTGTGGCGCGACTCAATCATCACTTGGGGGTCATGATGGCAACAGGCACAACCATTTCTTCCAGAGAAATACCACCATGCTGGAAGGAATTGGTGAATTGCCGGATATATTCATTATAATTATTGGGATAAACAAAATAAAAATCTTCCTTGGCGATCAAATAAGTGGTGGCCAGAGAAAATTTCGGCAGACGATAATCCTCGGGCTTTTTAATAAGCCAGGCCTCTTTTTTCTCGCAGTTGAGATTATCGCCGTACTTGTATCGCAGATTGGTCGAGGTATCCCGTTTGCCGTGGGCGATTGTTCCGCGGGAACAGAGGACAGAACCATGATCCGAGGTGACAATGACAGTGAAATCTCTCGAGGCAAAGGATTTCAATATGGAAAACAGAGGCGAGTGAATAAACCAGCTTTTCATCAAAGAACGGAAAGCGGCCTCGCTTCCGGCTATCTCTTTCAGAATGACATTATTCGACCGGCCGTGAGCCAGGATATCCAGAAAATTAAAAACGAAGGCAACCAAATCCGACTGATAGAAATTACCAACCTTCTTGGCCAAACTCTCGCCCTCGGTATTATTAAAAACCTTTTCGTAACGGGGATTGCCGGACAATTTCAGATCATGCCGACTGATAAGATTTTCCAGCAGGACATCTTCATGCCGATTGAGTGAACCTTCGTCGCCTTCTTTGTAAATATCCGGGTTCTGCCGATCGACTTCATCGGGGAAAAGGCCGGCAAAAAGAGCATTTCGGGCAAACGGCGTGGCGCTTGGGAGTATCGAGAAATAGGTGTCGCGATGAATATTGTAGAATTCGGAGACAAGCGGCTCCACGGTCATCCATTGATCAAGTCGCATACAATCGATGACCAGTAATAGGACTTTGTTGCCACCCTTTAGAAGGGGCATCATATATTTTTCAAGAAGATCCGGTGACAAAACCGGTCGATCTTCGGAAAACAGCCATCCGATATAATTTTTCTCGAGATATTTGGTGAACTCGGTGTTCAATTCCTTGCGAGTACCAAGATGTGTCTGCATGAGTCCCTCATCCTCGCTTTCATCGAGTTGAAGATCCCATGAGGCCAGAAATTTGGCGGCTTCGAGCCAGTCTTCGGGTTGCATAGCCCCATACAGTTTCTGATTGATCTTATTCAGGTCGGTAACATACCGTTTCATCTGGCTCTCGGAAATTATTTTTTTGGTATCCAGAATTCGTTTGGCAACCATCAGAACCTGGGACGGGTTAACCGGTTTCGTCAGGTAATCGTCGATTTTCTGCCCGACCGCGTCCTCCATCAATGATTCCTCCTCCGACTTGGTCACCATAACCACCGGCAGATGAGGCCGGATATCCTTAATCTCTTCCAGAGTCGTCAGACCATCCTTGCCGGGCATCATTTCATCGAGAAGAACCAGATCGAAATGCTCCTCACGTACTTTGATAAGAGCATCATCACCAGAAAGAGCCGTATCGACCCTGAAGCCTTTCTGTTGAAGAAAAAGAATATGAGGCTTTAACGAATCAATTTCATCATCGACCCAGAGGATATTTTTGGTACTCATCAATAGTTTCCCTTACTTGACTCCGTGGAGCCATATATGTTACATATATTGGCCAAAACGTTTGACCCGATCAGTGCCTTTAACCGGCAAGATTATCTGAAAAATAGTTTCTCCCGGACGCGATTTAATCAACGAAATCCGTCCCCGGTGATATTCCTCGATTATCCGTCGGGCCAGGGTTAAACCCAGCCCCCAACCACGCTTCTTGGTGGTGAAACCGGGTCTGAAAATTTTCCGAGCCATTCCGACCGGAATGCCTTTACCATTGTCGATTACCTCGATTATAATAAACCTGGAATCCCTCGAAAGAAACGCGGTTAGTTCGATAATTCCTTTTTGGGGATCGACCACCTGAAGCGAGTTTTTAATCAGATTTTCAATCACCCAGGCAATCAATTCCTGATTGACGTTCAATGAAGGCAATGTCTCCTGGCTGCGATTGTAGATAATATCGACTCCCTGGCCATTGAAAGGTAATCGACGTCTGAAATAAGCTACGGTGTTTTCGATCAATTCACCCAGATTACTTTCGACCAGTTCGGGTCGAGCCCCGATCTTGCCGAAACGATTGGCAATCTGTTGCAGGCGATCGATATCGGTTTTCATTTGCCGTAACATATCCTCGCGCAAAATTCCGGAATCCTTTTTGTCTGATGCCCCTTTCTGAGAAAGTATTTCCAGCCATCCCATCAGTGAGGAAATCGGGGTCCCCAGTTGATGCGCCGTTTCCTTGGCCATACCAACCCAGATATGACGTTCTTCGGATCGGCGGATATTCTGGAATCCGATAAAACCGACCAGGATAAACGCTCCCACCAAACCGATTTCCACGAACGGCATCCATTGCAACTGCCGAATAACCCGCGAATCACCATAATAAAAATATGAGATGGTTTGTTCGCCGAACTTGAGCGGAATGGCGCCTTTGTCCTCCCCCATCCGCCGGGCCAGTTCCCTGATCTTCCGATGGGCTTCCGGCGATGGGTCGTTATCGACCACACCATCAACATTACGCCAGAATACGGGATTCCCCTCGGTATCGGCGATAATGACCGGGAAATTGGCCTTTTTGATGACTTCCTCGAATATGATCTGGACCTCACTTCCCGATGAATTCTCACTGGCCGCCAGTTGCCAAAGTTTGACATAGGAGGTGGCATTGCGCTCCGCCTCATCTTTCAACTGGCCGATTACATCCAGGGTATACCAGATAAAAACAACCGAGATCAAAACGATCCCGATCAGCAGGAACAGCTTAAAGACCGTGGTCCAGCCGATTGACAGCCGGTTGTTAATAAGGTTATTCACGTCCGGTTATTTCTGCCCGTCCGCTCATGTAAGGTCTGATGATTTCGGGTATCATAATAGTCCCGTAATCGGTTTGATTGTTCTCGAGAATAGCCGGAATCAACCGGGCCAGGGCCACTCCCGAACCGTTGAGAGTATGGACAAAACGGACTTTTTTATCCTCATCACGGAAGCGGGTATTCATCCGCCGGGCCTGGAAATCTTCGAAATTGGACACCGACGATATCTCCAGGTATTTGTTCACCCCGGCTGACCAGATTTCCAGATCATAACATTTGGCGGCCGCGAATGAAAGATCCCCGGTGGCCAGAAGCCTGACCCGGTAGGGCAGATTAAGAGCCCTAAGTATTTTCTCCGCCTGGGCTACCAGGTTCTCGTGTTCGGCATAGGATGTCTCCGGACGGACAATTTTTACCAGCTCGACCTTATCGAACTGGTGGACCCGCAGTGTCCCCCGGGTATCTTTCCCGGCGGCCCCGGCTTCACGCCGAAAACAGGGTGTATGAGTCACATAATAAAGCGGTAGCCGGTCATAGGCGAGAATCTCCTCGCGGTGAAGATTGGTCACCGGGACTTCACCCGTGGGAATCAGATAAAAATTCTCATCCTTGAGCTGATACATATCCTCGGCCAGCTTGGGAAGCTGACCTGTGCCGGTCATGGCCATTTCATTGGCAATGTAGGGAGCATATATCTCGGTGTATCCATCGGCCGTATGGGTATCCAGCATAAAGGAAATAAGGGCGCGATGCAGGCGGGCACCGATTCCCTTCAGGACAAAATAGCCCGAACCACTGATCTTAGCGGCCGCGGGTAAATCGATAATATCGAATTTTTCACCCAGTTCCCAATGCGGCAATGGTTCGAAATCAAACTGCGGAATCTTGCCCCATTCGCGAACTGTGACATTACTCTCCTCGTTCGGTCCCACCGGGACATCGGGATGAGGCAGGTTGGGTACCCGGAGCAGGTGATAATTGAGGGCGTCCATGATCGAGCGAAGATCGGTATCAAGTTCGGCTATTTTCTGTCCGACTTCTTTCATCTCAGCAATATCATTGTCGGCGTTTTCCTTATTTTTTTTCTTCTCGGCGATATTTTCCGAAACCCTGTTTCTCAAAGCCTTGAGCCGTTCTACTTCACTTATGACAGCCCTTCTTTTTTCGTCTAATTCCAGGATTTTATCGATATCAGCCGTTTCATTTTTATTAAGGACAGCCGACTTGACCAACTCGGGATTCTCTCTAATCGTTTTCAAATCAAGCATATATACCTCAATCTATGCCATCCGGGACGGCCCGGCCATCATCTCTCCGGATATATTGTTAATACAATTTAGAATGATAATTGTTTTGAAAGAGGGAGTCAAGTAAAGTAAAAAAGCGATCCCGGTGGACCCAAAAGGCCAAAATGCCGAAAAAAAACAAAACGGACTCAAATATCCGCTTGCTTTTTGGGGTATTTTGTTTATTATAGGGTTTCTTGCTTTTTAGGAGATGGAAAAATGGCGAAAGTATGTGAAATATGCGGAAAGAAACCGGTATTCGGAAACTCGATATCCCATGCCCATAACCTGTCCCGTCGGCGCTGGAATCCGAACCTTCAAACAGTCCGGGCCAATATGGATGGAACCGTCAGGAAAATCCGGGTATGCACTTCGTGCTTAAAAGCCGGCAAGGTACAGAAGGTCACCAGTTTCAAACGGCCGCGTCCGGCCGCAACGGGCAAAGAAACCTCGGCTTGAAAATCTGCCGAATAGTATCACGACTATTAAAACCGCCTCAGGTCAGGCGGTTTTTTTATTCTATAATTTTCTGCAATGGCACTACCGGGATGAGTTAAAATTTTAATCTCCGCTCTTGATTAAAGATAGAACCATCTGCGATGAAATATGACTGTGCGCCAGAAGGGCAATCGAGGCTTTGAGTTGCATCTGGCCAAGGATGAAGTTGGAATATTCGGCGGTATAATCGGTATCCCTTATCTGCGACTCGGCCGCAGTCAGATTCTCAGCCTCAATCCTGAGATTGGCCAGCCGGCTTTCCAGATCGTTTTTCTGGGCGGCTCCCATGTCCGCAATCTGAAGATCAAGCCGCGACACGTTACTCTCGATGGTCGCCAGCGTCTGCTCGACCGAGGTCGCATCCGACAGATCAAGTTGCCCCAGTTCGGCAACGGCTGTAATCGAACCCTCCGATCCATCAAGCAATTTCGAATTTCCAAAAGAGGCCGTCTCGACAATATGATTGTAAGATTCCACCAACCGATTGGCCTCCCCCTGATACACGGCGGTCATCTCTTCGCTGTTGACGGCAGTATTGGCGGCCGCCACAGTCAGGGAATTCAATTCTGTCAAAATTCCACGAAGTTGAAGAGCGGTTGATGAGGCCGTTTGATATTTATTGACGGCCAGTGAAGTGTTTTCGATTTCCTGGTTAAGCGAAGCGATTCGCGAACGCATCTGCTCGGAAATTACCAGCCCGGCAGGATCATCGGCGGCCGAGTTTATTCTCTGGCCTGAAGCCAGTTTCTCCATGATTTTTGAAAGATTTGCCTGAGACAATCCAATATTCCGTATTATCGAATTGACCTGGACTTTATGATTGAGCGTCAGGGTCATGGATACCTCCTGATAAACTGTTCACAAAATACCGAGAAAGTTCGAGCAAAAGGCATACCATTATTTTATGATGTTAAGTGATTATATCACAATTAGATAGAATATGGTGGTCGATTGTTGACTTGAAAAATATGGTGCTTATCCCATAGTCTGAAGGCTATGCAGACCGCCGACCTGATTTTCAGGTCGGCGATCCGCTGTGGAGGAACCGAGTGAAGAAATTATACTCAATCGTCAATTCTTCGAATATAAGCCGGAATCTTGGTATTCTCGCTCTGAAAGGCTGGTGTTCGGCCTCGGCCGTTACCGCCGGCCACTTTCCTGACTGCATAATTCGGCTGATCGGGAAAGAGAGACATAACCTTGCCCGGTTCGGCCCGGACCATTGTCTCTTCCTTTTCCTCATGTGGCTCGGTATCGGCATGGGAACCAAAACCGGTCGCAATCACCGTTACCCGAATTTGATCGTTCAGCACCGGGTCGATCACCGCCCCGAAGATAATATTGGCATCAGTCCCGGACGCTTGGTTGATGATTGTCGTGGCTTCATTGACATCGTGCAACGACATATCTTCACCACCGGTAATATTGACCAGGACTCCCTTGGCCCCCGAGATTGAAATATCTTCCAGCAATGGCGAGGAAATAGCCGCCCGGGCGGCCGTCTCGGCCCGATCTTCGCCGCTTCCGGTCCCGGTTCCCATCAGGGCATCGCCCCGTTCCATCATCACCGTCTTGACATCGGCAAAGTCGCAGTTAACCAGCCCGGGGGTACCGATTAAATCGGAAATCCCCTTGGTGGCCTGGTGCAGGACCTCATCGGCATAGGCGAAAGCGTCGGTTAGTCTGGTTGATTTATCCACGATGGCCAGCAGGCGTTCGTTGGGAATAATAATCAAGGAATCGGATTTATTCTTAAGCTCTTTTAAACCGCTTTCGGCCTTCTGCATCCGTTTGTTACCCTCGAAATTGAACGGCTTGGTGACAATCCCGACTGTCAGGGCGCCTTTCTGACGGGCAATTTCGGCTACAATCGGGGCCGCTCCGGTTCCTGTCCCGCCGCCCATTCCGGCCGTGATGAAAACCATATCGGCTCCCTCGATCAGGGCCCCGATTTCATCCATATCTTCCTCGACCGCCTTGCGGCCGATATCGGGATTCGCACCGGCCCCAAGGCCTTTGGTCAGTTTCTTCCCGATCTGAACCTTTTTCCCGGCCCGATTGGTTTCCAGAACCTGAGCATCAGTATTGATGGCTATAAATTCCACCCCCCGAAGACCGGCATCGATCATCCGATTGACAGCATTACCGCCGGCCCCGCCGACCCCGACAACCTTGATATTGGCAACATTGTCAAGATCATCGGCGAAATCAATCCTCATGTTCCCGTCGTTCATAATCAATTCCTCCATGATATATTAAAAATTATTAGACATCCATTTCTCGAGTTTGCTGAACAATCCCCGCAGGCCGCCCTTTTTGACTTCTTGACCAGGTCCGTGTTTATATCCGAAATTGACCAAGCCGATAATGGTGGCGAATTCAGGTGTTTTCATATCATCCGGTAAATCCTTGATTCCGGAAGGAATACTCGGTTTGACCGGCATATCCAGAATCTGTTCGGCCAATTCGACCACCCCTGGAAGCATCGCCCCGCCGCCACTGAGAATAATCCCGGCCGCCAGTGCTTCGGGAGGGTTGGCTTTTTTGATTTCCCGGGCCACCAGGGATAGAATTTCCTCCATCCGGGGCTCGATAATCGAAGCCAGGACATTACGCGAAATCGAACGTGATTTATGGCCCATGGCCGCCATAACTTCCATCATTTCGTCGGCATCAACCAGCGAGGTCAGCGCCGAACCGTATTTGATTTTGAGTTTTTCCGCCTGATCGACCGTGGTCCGCAGACCGATGGCGATATCATTGGTGACATTCCTGCCGCCCAGGGGCACCACTCCGGTATGCCTTATAGAGCCGTCATAAAACACCGCCACATCGGTCAAATCACCGCCGATATCGACCAGGACCACTCCCATATCTTCCTCATTGGCCGTAATCCCGGCGTATGATGCCGCCAGCGATTGAAGGACCAGATGCTCGATGTTTATTTCACAACGTTCCAGGGAACGGTAGATATTTTTGGCCGAGGTGGCCGCGGCTGTCACGATATGAACCTCCACCTCCATTCTGACACCGGTCATCCCGACCGGATTTTTAATTCCGGATTGCTCGTCGATGGTATATTCCTGAGGCAGAACATGGATTATTTCCCTGTCGGCTGGGATGGCAATGGCACTGGCCGCTTCGATAGCCTTTTTAACATCCCGTTCGCCGATTTCATTGTCCGAACGGGAAACCGCGATTACACCGTGGC
Organism: Candidatus Zixiibacteriota bacterium; assembly: GCA_016933955.1. Classification (NCBI taxonomy): domain Bacteria; kingdom Pseudomonadati; phylum Candidatus Zixiibacteriota; species Candidatus Zixiibacteriota bacterium. Next base: position 162,409 of record JAFGTT010000019.1, on the reverse strand, counting down.
TGTTAATCGATCGAATATGATCCCCGGCGATTCCGGCCACAGCTGTTTCGATATGTTCTTCGGCATCGATTTCGGCTTGCTCCACCGCCTTCGAAATCGCCCGGACGGTTTTTTCCATATTCACTACCACACCCCGGCGGAGTCCCTCGGCACGGACTGAACCATAGCCAAGAAATGATGGGACACTGTCTTCACCGACTTCGGTGATCATGGCCCGCAGGTTGGTAGTCCCTATATCGATTCCGGTTAGTATCCTGTTTTCTGACATTTTCCGCCTGCCGCTATAATCAATCCCTCCGATTTCATATCCAGCCTTTTAATACCGCTCAGGTCGGGATTGAAATCGAGTAAAAACGTTTTCAAATTTATAATACTGCCGTAGAGCGATCCGGCATAGGTCTCAACCGGGAAAGCCAGGCCATCGAGATATATTGAAATAATATCCTGATCGGACATATCGATATTCGAAATGGCCAGGTAAAAATTAAAGCAGTCTTTTTTAAGGCGATTGAGTTGCTCAACTACAAGGTGCATCCGATCATCAGCCGGCCGGGAATACAATTTGCATCTTTGAAGACCGGTTATAATAGGGAATTCATATCGTTCGATAGTGCTGTCGCCGGGAAGCAGGCATCCCCGTTCATCCATCCGATATACATAGCGCCCGTCGCCGTCCAGCACCAGGGCCAGCGGCCGGATATCATTGACCCTGATACTCAGGGCGTCGGGAAAATCAAAATCGATATCGACCCGGAGAACATTACCATAATTAAGCAAATCATCGGCCACTTTATCAAGCGCCGCACCAAACAAATTCTGTCCCATCGATTGCTTGATCGAGGGGCATTTGGCCATCAGGCTCTGCGGTTCAATTGCGATTGATTTTAACCGGAAAACACCGGTATAACGTGCCACAATTATGGTAGTCCCCAAAACCAAACTGACAGCCAGCATGATTATATATTTTTTCCTCAGGCTAAAATGAGGCATGTTCCAGTTCCTTCACAATCTGCCCGTTTATCCGGGTAATACTGCCGGCCCCGATGGTGATGACCATATCACCGGGTCGAACCACCTGCAAAACCTGCTCCACGGCATTTTCCAGAGGACCGATATACCAGATATTCTCGACCCCGTTGGTCGAGGCGTAGCGCGATATCATTTCCGAGGTCACTCCCTCAATTGGTTCTTCGCGGGCTGGATATATATCCGTCAGCAAACAGATATCCGCCTCGGCCAGGGCTTCCGCGAATTCCCGGTAAAACAGCTGGGTACGGCTGAACAGGTGGGGCTGAAAGATGGCAATTATCCGTCGATTATATGAAGTCCGGGCAGTCCTGATGGTAGCTTTAATTTCAGTGGGATGATGCGCATAATCATCGACCACCATGATATTCTGCACGGTCTTTTTAATATCGAAACGTCGCCCGACCCCGCGGAATTCCTGTAATGAGGCCGCGATGGTATTGAAGGGAACTTCAAGTTCCATCGCCACCGCGGTCGCCGTCAAAGCATTGCGGACGTTATGCTCGCCCGGAACACCCAGAATAATACGGCCCAGTCGATCTCCTTTTCTGATGACTTCGAATGTCACACCGCCCTCGCGATGCGTTATAGCGGCGGCCTGGTAATCGGCGCCCGGCAACAGACCGAAACTGACTGAGGCCCGGGTGATGCGATTACGGAGTTTAAGCAAAATCGGATCATCGGCATTATAAAGTACCTGTCCGTAAAACGGGACACGATTCATATAGGTCAAAAAAGCCTGCTCCAGATCATCCATTCCATCGTAACAATCGAGATGATCGGGCTCAATATTAGTAATCACCGCCATGGTAGGAAACATGGATAAAAACGAGCGGTCGAATTCATCGGCCTCGGCCACGAGATAATCACCCGCCCCGAGCGATGCCCCGGAACCTTTGCCGGCCACAATTCCCCCGACAATAACAGTCGGATCGAACTCGGCATCGGCCATGATTTTCCCCACCATTGAAGTGGTCGTGGTTTTACCATGAGTTCCGGAAATACCGATCGAATATTTCAGGCGCATCAATTCTCCCAGCATCTCTGCCCGCTTAATAACCGGAACGCCTTTTTCCCGGGCCTCGACAACCTCGGGATTGGTCTCTTTGACAGCCGATGATATAACCACTACATTGGCAGTTCCGATATTGGCGGCCTGGTGTCGATCATAAACGGTGATCCCGAGTTTTTGAAGATGCTCGGTCACTTCGCTGGGATAAATATCGGATCCGCTGATTTTATATCCCAGGTTATGGAGGATTTCGGCGATACCGGACATTCCCGAACCACCGATCCCGACAAAGAATAACTCCTTGAATTTTCCAAATATCATCATCCGCTCCTTGGACCCGGGTTTCCATGCCACGATGGTTTTCAAGTGCGACTCCCTTCCCATCCGATCATTGATAATATTTCGTCGGCAATGGCCTCGACGGCCGGTTTCTTTCGACTCGTGCGAATTCGATCGATGGCCTCCTTCATCTTCCGCCAGCTGCCATCACGGATAATTTCCACGGCACCTTTTATCAGGCTGACCTCGGGCAGTTCATGGTCGAATATCACCACGGCGGCACCTTTGGACTCAAAGGTTTCGGCGTTTTTGCGCTGATGATCGGCTGTAGCGTGGGGATACGGAATCAGAACTGCCGGAAGTCCGGCCGCTTCGAGTTCGGCCAGGGTCAGGGCACCGGACCGGGCAATGGCCAGATCGGCGGCAGCATAGGCCTGCTCGATTTGATCTGTAAAAGCGAACAGGGCGCGGCTTCCAACTCTGCCGCCCGCGGCCGCGGCTATTTCCTTATAGTCCCTTTCGCCGGTTTGCCAGATCAATTTGAAATCATTCGGAAGTTCATGCAGGTGATCTAAGATATTCTGGTTGACACTGGTCGCCCCCTGGCTTCCCCCCAGGATCAAAATCACGTGGTCATTATCATTGAAACCGAAATGCCTGCGCGCCTCATTCCGGTCAATTTTCCCGATTATATCTTTGACTGGATTCCCGGTTTCAATTGTTACCGCCCGGCCGTCCAGATGCTTGCGGGCCTCGCCGAAACCGAGAAAAACGCAATCGACCCGATGAGCCAACTGGCGGGTGGTCAGACCGGGATACGAATTTTGCTCCTGAATAAAGCAACCCTTCCTCATAAAAACCGCTCCCATCATAACGGGACCCATGACATAACCACCGGTTCCAATAACGGCATCGGGTTTAAACCGCCAGCAGATAAACATCGATTTGATCGTGGCTCCGATTAACAGAAGCGGAAAGAGAAGATTACGCAGAACACCTTTGCGGTACAGACCACGTACCGATATTAAAGTGAGGGAATAACCGAGACTGTCTTTCAGACGAAATTCGATTCCCCGTCTGGTGCCGATAAATCTGAACTCGGCGCGGTTTTCAGGCTCAATTCTTTTTTTCAGATGATTGGCAATGGCCAGAGCCGGAAAAAGATGACCGCCAGTGCCGCCCCCGGCAAATATAAGCCGCAATTGTTTCATCGCACCACTATCCCCTTCCGGCGTGAAAGATTCAACAGGATAGCCACCGAGACCACCGAAACCATCAGGGCCGATCCGCCATAGGATAAAAACGGCAGAGGTATCCCCGTGGTCGGGAGAAGCGAGGTGACAACGCCGATATTGATCAGGACGGCAATAAAAAGCGAGGCGGTGATACCGATCGCCAGCAGAAAGCCGAACTTATCCGGCTGGTTGAGGGCGATCTGAATTCCCCGCCGTATGACTATATAAAAAAGAATCAGAATGCCAACCAGACCGATAAAACCGAGTTCCTCACCGATAGAAGCAAATATGAAATCCGTATGAGGATAGGGCAGGAAAAATAATTTCTGTTTGCCGTCTCCCAGCCCGGATCCAAAAATTCCCCCGGCCCCAAGGGCCAGCACCGCCTGTTTGACCTGGTAGGAACCATTCAGGGGATCGGTGACAGCCGACATATAATCGATCACCCGGGCCTTTTTGTAGCCAAGAATAAAAACCATGAAAGAGACAAAGGCCGTCAGGGGCAGAATAAGGACTGCCAGATGGAACAACCTTACCCCGGCCAGGAAAAATATGATCAGAACCGTCAGGGTAATGGTGATAGCCGAACCAAGCCCGGGTTCCAGGATAATCAGAATCAATCCTGCACCCAGCAAAGGTGCATAGGGTAATAGAAATTGCTTCAGATCGGTGATATCGCGGCTCTTCTGGGAAAGGGAAAAAGCCAGGTACACGATCGCCACCAGTTTGAAAATTTCCGAGGGCTGGACAGTGAGCGGACCCAGAAACAGCCAGCGATGTGAACCATTCCGGGCCGGCATAATAAACACCATAGCCAGCATGACCAGAGATAAAAACAGAGCCGGTATGGCATAGGGAGCATATTTTTTCAGATCGATCCGGGTGATTCCCCATCCAATCAGACCGGCCATGACCAGGTATATCAACTGCTTCTTGAGAAAGAAGAAATGCGAGCCGAATCGGCTTTCCGCCATAACCGATGATGATGAATAGATCATCACCATGCCGATGGCAATCAAGGCGACAGTACTGTAAAGCAGTTTCCGATCCATATTTTTACCTGCGATCCACTTCCTGTGAAATACGATCATTACTTTTCAAGCCCTGCACGGCGCTTTTAAACTCTCGGCCGCGATGCTCGAAATTATCGAACATATCGAAACTGGCGCAGGCCGGTGACAGCAGGACCACCTCACCGGGCGAAGCCGCCTCGAAAGCCTTTTTGACCGCCTCGTTCATGCTGTCCGCGAACTGGATGGGGAAGGCCTTGCCCAGCGCCTCGAACATTTTATCCCGCGCCTCACCGATCAGGATTATTCCTTTAATCTTTTCGCGACCGAAATCGATGATCGGAGCGAAATCCCCGTTTTTATCACGCCCCCCGGCAATCAGGTAAATCGGGGTATCAAAGGAGCGTATAGCGTAGGTTACGGAATCGACATTGGTGGCCTTGGAATCATTGACAAACCTGATTCCGGCCACCGTGGCGACATCCTCCAGCCGGTGTTCCACACCGGGGAATCGTCTCAGCGCTTCGGCGATGGCGATCGGAGATACTCCGATCAACAGGGTCGCCAGAGCCGCCGCCGCGGCATTCTGAAGGTTGTGCGGGCCGGGGATTCGGATTTCATCGATCTTTAATATATCGTGGGTTTTATTCCTCACGATGCCGACCAGCGACTCTCCCCTCTTAAAGACTCCGGTCGGCAGGGTTCGTGAGGCGGCAAAATAAATTCTTTGGGCGTGCGTCTTGATACCGTCTTTGTCGATCACGGCATCATCGGCATTCAAAATCAGATAATCATCCGGTTTTTGATTTTCCGCAATCCGGTATTTGGCTTTCTTATAGCCATCGAAATTTTCATAACGATCAAGATGATCGGGAGTGATATTCAGAATCATGGCCACATGCGGCGTAAATTCCTCGATCAATTCCAACTGGAAGTTGGATACTTCCAGAACCGCATAACCGTTTTCCGAAATATCAGAAACGGCGTCGGAAAAAGGATAACCAATATTCCCGCAAACCTTATTTTCCAGACCGGCGGTATCGAGGATGGCGCCGATCAGGCTGGTCGTGGTGGTTTTGCCGTTGGATCCGGTAATAGCGATTATTCTTCCGCGGCACAGCCATGAGGCCAGTTCAATTTCAGAGAAAATGGGAATACCGGACTGACGGATATTGCCGACAATTTCGGTTTCCTGCGGAATACCTGGCGAGAGAATAATAAAATCCGCCTGCAATAGGTGATCGGTATGCCCGCCGGTTTCATACTGAATATTGAAGGTCTTCAGTTCATGAATCTGGCTTTCCAGCTTCTCCGGCGGTTTGATATCGGAGATAAATGGCGTGCCACCGGCCCTGCGTACCAGTCGGGCCGCCGCCATCCCCGAGCGGGCCATGCCGACAATGCCGACCCGTCTACCTTTAATTCGCTCTTTTATCGTCATCTTATCTTCAGAGTTGAAATGGTTAATAGTGCAAACAGCGCCCCGATAATCCAGAACCTGACCACCACCTTGGATTCCGGCCATCCGAGAAGCTCGAAATGATGGTGAATCGGCGCCATCTTGAAAATTCGTTTACCTCCGCGATACCTGTATGATAAAACCTGAATAATCACCGAAAGGGTTTCGATCACGAAAACCCCGCCGACAATTACCAGGAGCAATTCTTTCTTGATTAAAATCGCAATTGCACCCAGGGCGCCGCCTAGTGCCAGAGAACCGGTATCACCCATGAAAACTCCGGCCGGATGAGAATTAAACCAGAGGAAACCGAGTGCCGCTCCGACCGCCGCCCCGCAATAGATGGCCATCTCGCCCGCCCCGGGAACATATTCGATCTGGAGATACCCGGAGAAATCGGCCCGACCGGCCACATAAACCAATCCCAGAAAAGCTACAAAACAAAGACCCGTTAGACCAATCGCCAGACCGTCGAGACCATCAGTAAGATTGACGGCATTGGAAGAACTGGTGATTACGATGATGATAAAGGGTATATAGAGAATACCCAGGTTGAGGATATAATTTTTGAAAAAGGGAATCTCGGTGGTGCCATCAAAACTGGCATTGGGCGGCAACAATGTCAAAACCAGACCAAACACCAGGCCCAGTGAAATCTGCCCGATCAGTTTTTTCCGCCCCACCATGCCTTTCGGTTGCCGCTTGACCGCTTTAAGATAATCATCCATAAATCCGATCAGGCCCAGCCAGAAGGTGACCAGCAGGATCATCAGAATAAAATAATTGGTCAGATCGGCCCAGAGAACGGTGGGTATTATTATGGCCACCAGAACAATCAACCCGCCCATGGTCGGCGTTCCCTGCTTGGACTGATGGCTTTTGGGGCCTTCAACCCGGATGTTCTCTTTGATCTGATACTTCTGCAGCAGCCGAATAAAGAAAGAGCCCAGGAGAAGCGATATCAAAATGGCCGTGATAGTCGCAAAAGCCGTCCGAAAGGTGATATAACGGAACAGGTTAAATCCCGAGACGTATGGCGTGAGCTGGGTGAAGAGATGGTAAAACATATTAATTCTGCCTTAGTGCTGTCCCTTTCAGCAAGGTTAATATTTTTTCCAGACCGATGCCGCGAGAGGCTTTGAAGTACAGAATATCTCCCCTCTTAATATCACTTATCAAAGCCTCTCCGGCCTGTTCGGTGTTATCAAAATGCGAAATCTTCTTTTTTTCAAATCCGGCCGCCGTCGCCGCCTGCACCATATCAACCGACAACCGCCCAACCGCCAGCACCCGTTCGAAATCCAGTTCGGCCAGTAAATTGCCGATAGCGGCGTGATAAATCGGCGATTCGGGTCCGAGTTCCAGCATATCGCCGACCACGGCCACACTCCGGCGACCGGCCAGAGAACCATGGCCGAGATAATTTTTGAATGACCGAAGTCCCGATTCCAGCGAAACCGGGTTGGCATTGTAACAATCGGCTATCGTGATCAGACCGTGGGTATTTTCAATCTGACCCCGATACGGGGCAAAATCATACTCCACATTATTCAGGTCTTCGGGAGTAAGATCCACTTCAAGGGTCCGGCAGACAGCATAGGCGGCCAGGATATTATACACCTGATGCTCCCCGAAAAGATTCAAACGAATCTCCCGCCCGTCAATTACCACCAGCGGGAAACCATCGGAAGATACTCCGGCCAGCCGGGCGGTGAAATCGGCGCGGTTTTTTACTCCGAAAGTAACCAGCCGATGTTTCCGCTTACCGGCCGCATTGACCAGCACCGAATCATCGGCATTGACCACAGCCGGTTTATCGGGCGGCATGCGGTCGATCAATCCGCATTTGGCCTCGGCCACACCGGCAATAGTCCCCAGGGTCTCCAGATGAGTCGGGCCGACATTGGTGATCAGAGCAACATCCGGTTTAATCATCTGCGCCAGTCGCGTCATTTCGCCGGGAATGGATATCCCCAGTTCAAAAACACCGTAGCGACTGTCCGAAGGAATTCCGAAGATTGCCAGAGGAAGACCGTACAGATTGTTAAGGTTACCGGGCGACCGATAAGTTTTTTCCCGCCGGCTTTTCAGCATGCCATAAATATATTCCTTGGTGGTAGTCTTACCGTTGGAGCCGGTCACGGCGATAATATCGGCTTCGATTCGGGAACGATAGTTTTCCGCTAGAATCATCAGGGCCCGATGAGTGTCAGCCACCGCCACCAGCGGAATACGGTCTTTCAATTCAGCAATAGCGCTGTAATGATTATTTACCAGAAGACCGCCGCAGTTCCGGCCGAGAACCTGGTCGATATAATCATGACCATCATTATGTTCGCCCTTGATGGCGGTAAACAGCTGCGATGATTTTATGGTCCGGCTGTCAATCGAGATACCCTCGAATACCGCCGCGGCAAAACGGTCGTTAACCAGTTCCCCCCGGCATTCCTTTGCCAGTGTCTTAAAATCCATTTTAATCAACTTCTGCATCCCTGGCTGTATCCCAGCGATTCCAGTACCCGGATAATTTCCACCTGATCCTGATAGGGATATTTTTTTGTCCCGATTTCCTGGTAATCCTCGGCTCCCTTACCGGCAATCAGGACCATATCATACGGCCGGGCCAAGGACAGGATTCTCGCGATTGCTTCTTTACGATCCACCCGTATTTCATAATTTTTTCCGCTCATGCCAGGAAGAATATCCTCGATTATTTTCCCGGCGTCTTCCTTTCGTGGATTATCGGAGGTCACCACCGCTACGTCCGAATTTTCTGTCACCACCCGGCCCATCAGCGGTCGTTTGCCTTTGTCCCGGTCGCCGCCGCATCCGAAAAGCGTTAAAATCCGCCCCCTGCTTATTTCCCGGGCGGAAGCAATCAATCGTTTAAGGGCATCGGGGGTATGCGCAAAATCTATTATAACCGTGAAAGGCTGACCCAGATCAACCGGCTGAAACCGTCCCATGACCGGTTGGGCCGATTCCAGACCAGTCTTGATAATATTCTGTCCAAGTCCCAGTGCCACTCCTGCGGCGGCCGCGCCGGCGGCGTTTTCAAGATTGTACCGTCCGGGCAGGCGAATGGTGATGGTGTCGCAACCGGAGGCTGTCCTTATGTCGAAAACGGTCCGGTCGGGATACAAATCAGCCTTTTCGACATAAACATCGGCCCCGGCATCGTGCAGTGACCATGTCAGACAGCGCCCTTTGACATCGGGGATAAATCCGGCGTACTCGGGGACATCCACATTGATAACCGCCCATCGACCGGGTCCGGTCAGTATATCCAGCAGCAGTTTTTTGGCGGCCAGATATTCCTCCATGGTGTTATGAAAATCAAGATGATCGCGGCTGAAATTAGTGAACAGGCCAACCTTGAAATCGATATGGTCCACCCGGTGCAGGACCAGGGCATGTGATGAAACCTCGATAACGCCCTCGGTACACCCGGCTCCGACCATCTCGGCCATCATTTTCTGGGTATCGATCGAATCCGGTGTGGTCCGCTCAGCCTTGTACTGCCTGGTCCCGGTATCGTAAACCAGGGAGTTCATCATCCCGACTTTTTTCCCGGCCGTCCTGAGAAGATTGGCAATAAGGGCAACCGAAGTGCTTTTCCCATTGGTCCCGGTGACAGCCGTGGCGGCAATTTTTAGGCCGGGGTAATCATAAAAACAGGCGGCCATCGCGGCCATGGTTTTCCGAATCGATGATGTCACCACAACCGGAATGTCAAGGTCGATCGGTTTTTCGGTAAGGATCGCCGCCGCCCCGTTTTGGATTGCATCCGGAATAAATCGATTGCCATCCTGGCGGTATCCGGCAATGGCCACAAACAGCATTCCCGGTCTTATCCTCCGGGAATCATAGTCCAAACCGGTTATCTCAATGGTACCGTCACCGGTCAATTCCAAGTTACTGCCTGTCGATATCAATTCTTTCAATATCATATCGCCGTTGTTATCCCTTCCGGCAAACCAGATGACATCGGATATTTTTGTTGACCGCCTTCCCCGCCCGGGGATACTGATCCCTGACAAAACCATACCCCTCGATTTCATGGGGCAAGCCAAGGTAATTCAGAACCGCCATCGCGGTCCTTATTTTCATGCCTAAAAGATTCATCATGACCATGTCCTCAGCACCTTCATTTTCGACCACCACCGCCACCGTTTCATTCCCGGGTAAGATCCGTCCCTCGGGCGGGTACTGCCAGATCACCACGCCGTGTTCGGCATTGGCGGCAATTGGAATACCATCTTTTTCAGCCATCTGTTTGACCAGCGAGATATCCCGTCCGACAAAATCCGGGACTTTTTTCATATCCATCTCTTCATCGCCGGCAGTCAGCCGGGTATCGGGACGAAGGAAATCGGAGTTGGCAACCGAATATCTTTCGGCCATATTTTTAAAAGCGGGACCGGAGGTATAACCGCCGTAATGGATCGGTTCCGGCTGATTTAAAACCACTACCCCGGCGATTTTCGGGTCATCGGCCGGGAAGTAACCCAGAAAAGAGGCGACAAACTTGTTTTTTATATAACCGCCGTTTTTAAAATCGACAACTTCCGCGGTTCCGGTTTTTCCCGCGATAGAGACAATATCCGATTTAACGGGAGTGGCGGTGCCCCGCTCGACGACTCCGGTCAGAAAGGTCCTGAGGATTTCGGCGCTCTTGGGATTGATCGCCTTCCCTACCACCTGCGGTCCATTTTTTTTAACTACCCGGCCATTGCAATCAATAATCCCCCGAATAATACTTGGACGGTACAGCTTTTCACCGTTGGCAATTGCCCCCATGGCGCTGGTCAGTTGAAGGGCCGTTACCGATACCGAGTGCCCAATGGACAATGCGGCAATATTATAGTCCGACCAGACTCTGGGGGCCGCCACATTCCCGGATTGTTCGCCCGGCAAACCAACAAAATATTTCTGGCCGAAACCGAACCGGTGGGCCATCTCAACCAGCTTATCCGGACCCAGACGAAGGGCCAGTTTACCGATACCGATGTTGCTGGAAAGTTCAATAATTTCCCGGAATGTTAGGCTGTCATGCTTTTTGTCGTCATGCAACCGGCCCCTCTTGAGTTTCCATAATCCCTCTTCACAGTATATTTTTTCCTCGAAATCGACCAGTTTGTTATCCAGAAGAGCTCCGGCCGTGAAGGCCTTGAAAACAGAACCCGGCTCAAAGCAGTTGCTTACCGCACGAAGTTTGATTGCCCGGTCATCATCACCGGCTACATAATCCGCCGCCGCCAGTATCTCACCGGTGTGACAATCCAGAAACAGGGCGGTACCCTCAAGGGCATGGTATTTTTCCACCGCCGCCCGAAGTTCTTCCTCAACAATCTCCTGAAAATACCAATCCAGGGTCAAGACTAGAGATTTTCCGGGAATCGGTTGCACCAGGGGGATTTCTTTGATCCGGTAAGTATTGCGATGGGCATCACGAAGATAATCGATCAGGCCGGGTTGCCCCGCCAAAAGCGAATCATAGCTGTACTCCAGTCCAGAAATACCGTTGTCATCGATATCTGTTCCCCCCAACAACTGACGCCCGATATTACCGAAAGGATAATCCCTTTTCATCTGCTTCTTGATGTACAATCCGGGGATACTGTCATTGACCAGTTTCTCGGCCAGCTCATCGGGAAGATCACGGTCTATCCAGCTGAATTTCTCGGTCTTGAGAGAGTATTTCCACCGGGAACTTCCCGCGGTCCGGTTATAGAGTCTGTCCAGATAACGATAGATGTTTTTAATCTCCTGATTGCTCGAAGGATAAGCATAGAGAGAATTCATGATGACATTGACAGCTACCTGGCGGCCTTTGCGATCGAACACCAGCCCCCGATCAGCTTTGACAGAAATTTTGCCGGTCGATTGTTTCCGGGCTTTTTCGCCGTACTCACCGCCATGGACAACCTGGATTTCCGCCAGTCTTAAAAACAACAGGAGCCAGCTTAAGGAAATTATGATATAGAGAATGACCAATCTCGATTTGCTGAAAATGCCTGATTGACGATTACTCATTGCCTTCAAAAATCTCGCTGGTTTCGGCCTTACTTTCGTTTAACACCGGGAGGTTATCGGCTATCTTCTTAAGCGAGGCAACAACTTCGCCCAAACCCTCTGTCTTGATTTCCGCTCCATTCAGGGTAAGGGTAAAAGTGTTTTCCATATTGACTCGCGACATACCCAGTTGTTCGGTCGCTACTTTTTCTATCCGGGATAGACGGGAGAGCTCGACAATATCCATTTCCGTCTTCTTGACCAGATCGCTTAAAGTCTTATTTTCTTTTTCCAGAACGGAGACCTCCCGCACCAGACCCATGACATACACTCGCTGCCAGATATGGAGGCAGGCCAGGAGTATTACCGATCCCACAAAAAGAGTCGGAATCAACGACCGGGAAGAAACCAGCTTTTTTCTCAGGGAATTTCGCAGATTTCCGGTGGCGCGGTATCTCTGGACAGAAATTTTCATTTCAAACAATTTTCTCGATCGCCCGCAACCGGGCCGAACGAGCCCGGCTGTTATTTGCGATTTCATTGGGTGAGGGTTTTATAACTTTTTTCGTTAGTAACCTGACTTCCGGCTGATGGCCGCATGTGCAGACTGGAACGCGGGGCGGACAAATACAGCCACGTGCCTTTTCAGTCATAAATCTTTTAACAATCCGATCCTCGAGTGAGTGATACGATATTACCACCAGCCGGCCGCCAGTTTTCAAAAGATTAAAAGATAATGGCAGAACCTGCCTGAGTTGCTCCAATTCGCGGTTGACTTCGATCCTGATGGCTTGAAAAATCCTCGCCAGCGAGGCATTGAAGTGCAGTGGGGGAAAAACCCGCTCGAGGATGTTCCGAAGTCTTCCGGTCGTTGTAATGGACTGGATTTGACGTTCCCGGCAGATGGCCCGCGCCACCGCGGCCGAGCGACGCTCTTCGCCGTAATCTCGAAAAATCCGGGTCAACTCCGATTCGGAATACCGGTTGACAATGTCCTCGGCGGTGATATCGGAATCAACTCCCATCCGCATATCAAGCGGTCCGTCCTGCATAAAAGCAAAACCGCGCCGCCCTTCATCGATCTGGTACGAAGATATTCCCAGATCAAACAGAATGCCGTCAACGGCAGATATTTTCAGGTTCACCAACACTTCTTCAACTCGGGCAAAAGAGCTATTTATAAAAAATTTGCTTTGCGGGACGGAATGAAGATTTTCCCGGGTCGCCACGATTGCCTCCGGATCACGATCAATTCCGATCAAGGTTGCTCCCCCTGCGAGAATACCGGAAATATGTTTAAGATGGCCGCCCCCGCCGCAGGTCATGTCAAGATAAATCCCCCCATGGCGCGTAACCAGGTAATGCGCCGTTTCCTCCACCAGCACCGGCCGGTGAAACATCTCATCCCTCCTGACGGTGATCGATATCAAATAGCTTTTCCGCTACCTCTTCATAACTTTGACCATACTGCTTCAGATATTGCTCATAAGTCTCCGGCTTCCATAACTCCAGCCAGCGATTGGAACCGATTATCAATATTTCGCGATCCAGACCGGCCTCTTTCTGCAGGTGTTGAGGAATCAGCATTCTTCCCTGACGATCGAGTTTAACGGGAACGGCAACCGAGTACAACAGCCGGCTGAAAAACCGGAAATTACGGCTGGTGAAATCAAGCGTATCCAATCGCTTCTGGATAAGCTCCCATTGTTTCTGCGGGTAAAGCGCGAGACAGCCGTCCAGACCTTTGGTAAGCATGAATGTTTCGGAAGATTTTTTGTCTTTGACTTCCGGACGCAGTTTGGCCGGCAGAGCAATTCGCCCCTTGTCATCCATCAAGACGGTATACTGACCGTAGTAGCCGACCACGGAGCTCCTCCACTTTACTCCATTTCAAACCATAATTTCCCCAATTATTCATTTTTTGTTAAAATTGTCAAGGAAAAAATCCGGCTTTTTAGAGGACGTAAGCTATTTATTTTCAATAAATAACGGCAGAAAAATAACTATCAACTTATAACTTGTCAAGCTACTTTTACTTTGCAAACAAACTTAATTACCCCCTTTTAAAGTTAAACTTCAGGTTTTTTCCCCTTTTTATATGGTTTCCATCCCCTGATTCTTTCAAAAAAATCTTGGCCTGACTAATATTATTTATTGGACAATATGGAATTTCTCTTGTCCTTCAACAGCTTAAGAGGAGATATCATCTTTCTGCCGGTCCCGGCATTAAAGGCAGCCTCCTTGCAGTTACTATTCCTGAGTTCAGATTGAAACAGGAGGATAAACGTGAGAAAAAGGGGCCTTATTATATCATTTGGCTTGACGCTGATCATGCTTCTGGCCGGATCAGCTTTGGCGGGGGAAGTCCTTTGTCGATTTGATATTGATTCTCTCATCATCCCGGATAATGGATTCCACATTAAATACGGCGACTTATCGGAGATAATCATCAATGGCAGTTTTTCTCTTCCGGTTTACACCCTGTACATATCGACGCCCTCTCCTCTGTTAAAAACAGATATCCATGTTAATCCGGCCGATCAGGTCCGATTAACCTCTCTACCCGAGGGACTGGCGTTGTTTGAATCAATTCCCACGGGCGAGAATGAAATTCCTCCGTATTTTCCGAAGACTCCAATTTTTAATCTGGGCTCGCCGGTTATAAATCTTCAGCCGGTCATTATCGCCGGACAGACATACACGGCCGTCAGCATCTTACCGGTAACGCTCGATTCGGTAGGTTACCTGACATTCAACCGGATCTTCATGGTCGATAATGAAATTGCAATCGGGGATTTTTTGCCTCCAGCGGAAGTGGCTCTGAAAGCTTTCTACCCGATTTCGAATAACGTCTCATTGGCCTTTAAGACAGGTTCCTCGGAAACCCCGGGGCTCGGAATCGATTATATTATCATCACCTCCTCTTCTCTCGCGGAGTATTTCGAATCCCTGGTCGAGTTTAAAAATGCCACCGGAATTACTACCGGGATAATTACCCTCGATTCCATTTACGCCCATTATTCGGGAATCGATGAAGCCGAAAAAATCCGTAATTATCTGAAAGATTTTTATCAGTCCGGCGGACGTTATGTTCTTCTTGGCGGCGATGATGTCACCGTGCCGGTGCGTTACGTTTATTATTATAATACCGATGTCCAGCCGTTGGACCCGAGTTACCTGCGGCCTTCCGATCTTTATTTCGGCGATCTGGATGGGGAATGGGAAGTCGACGGCGACGGTGTTTGGGGCGAGCCTACCGATGATTCTCCCGATCTTATCCCCGAACTGCTGGTCGGCCGTTTGCCGGTTAATGCCGGCTGGGCGATTACTCGCTATCTCGATAAGCTGATCAACTACTCTCTCAATCCCGGCAACGGCGATTTCGATTACCTCACCCGGGCCTATTTCTTTTCTTCGGATCAGATGCGCGATTATCCCGCCGGAGGACAGCACGCCTTTATCGGTAAAGAATTGCCCTCCTATATCGTAATAGATACCGTCAGTGGTATCGAAGCACCTTCGGGGAACGATCCCGACCCGACTTTTCCCAGTGGCGAATCATGCATTGAATCTCTTTCCGACGGTTACGGCTTTGTTCATATCCTGGCTCATGGCCGTATCGACGGTTTTGTGGTGCGCTCGGTGAATTACGGTGACTGGCCCGCCTCACTTCTCCTGGCCCGCCCCCAGAGCAATGACAACGGCGACCTGGGTCAGCTGGAAAAAAATAATAAGACCGGGTTGTACTACTCGCTTTCATGTGACGGCGGCGCTTTCGATCTTGACTCCTCCAACGGGAGTAGTTCCGAATGGTCTTTTGCCGAAAGGCTGATGGCCGCTGAGGCCTGCGGGGCGGTGGCCTACGTGGCCAATGCCCGCTGGGGCTGGGTTTATTCGAGTTATTTTCTCCAAGCCTCTTTCACCAGGAATTTATACGCCCTGGCTGAGGGTAATCCGGTTCTGGCCATGCATTATTCATGGCTTGATTATCCCTATTATCGCGACCTTATCTACGGCCAAAATTTCCTTGGCGATCCGACAATCAGGATTTACACCGAACAGCCCGGACGACTTGTTGCCGATGTCCCGAAATCGGCCCCGGAACAGACCGTAACTATCCTCAGCGACGAAAATCCGGTTTCAGGCGTAACTGTGACTATTGCCCTTGATGGTACGGTTCTGGAACAGGGTATAACCGATGACGACGGTCAGTATCACTTCAGCACTGCACTTGATGAGCAATCGGCCTATACTCTAACAGCGGCTAAACCCGGATATACCGTTTTACAGGATATTTATGTCCCCTCCATCACCCTAGATACCGATGATGATATTGAAACGCTTCTGCCACGGGAATTCGAACTGGGCCAGAATTTCCCTAATCCTTTTAATCCTGTTACCACTATCAGGTACAGCCTGCCCAAACAGGCAGATGTCACCTTCACGATTTATAACATCCTGGGACAGGAGGTCCTGCTGTCGGATTCATACAGCCAACCGTCTGGAACATATACCTGGGAATGGGATGGCCGCGACAAAAACGGCCGGGAACAATCGAGTGGTATTTATTTCTACCGCCTGACTACGGGAGAATTCACGGATACGAAAAAAATGCTGTTGATCAGGTAAGACGATCCAGCAGGGCCGCATATTTTCGGGCCGTCTCCATTACCGAATAAGTATCACAACCGGTTTCCCTGTCATCCGGGATCAGGGAACCGGTTTCCTTTTTACCGCTATAAAGCTCTATGAAATCGGCCACGCCATCGATATCATCAGGCGATACAGCTTTCCCCTGAGAATAACTCGAGATCAACAAAGCGGCATCGGATTCTGGTGGCACGGTCCCGATTATTGGTTTTCCCGAACTGAGATAATCGAAAATACGCCCCGGCAGAATGGTATAGGAGTCAAATCCACGCACAGTGAAATACAAAATATCCGCAGTTGCCAGGGATCTGATTGCTTCGCCTTTCGGCAGGTAACCTTTCAGGCACACGATTCCTCTTAAACCATGCCGATCTATCAAGTCAGTTATTTCCATGGCGTCGTATCGGCCGACATGGATTATGGTCACTCTGTCGCGATACGATCCATCCCGGTCGATCAGCCCCGCTACCGCTTTGAATAACGGCTCGATCGGACAGAGATCGCTGAGCGTACCCAGCACGCCGATCACCAGGCGCGTTTCTTTTTTTGTGGCGGTAGCATGCCAACACTTAACATAATCCGGATCGGCCCCATTGGTAATGACCTCTCCCCTTTCAAGATAATCAACAATACACCGGTTTACCCCGACTATCTCATTGGCGTTTTCAACGAATCGTCGTTTCAGGAATTGAGCATATTTTCTCTGAAAGGAAGTCCGGTAGAGAATCTCGATCGGCAGGGAAAACCAGAGATCACGGAAATCGGCAATCCATTTTATTCCGAGATTCTTTTTCAATTTCAGGCCGATCAGATGCGCCGAGGGCGGCGGCGAGGTGGTAATAACGGCTTTGAATTCACCCGCTTTAATGATTTCCATCGCCTTGCGATAGGCAAACGGAAGCCAGCCCCGTTTGGCATCAGGATAATAACACAGAGATGCCCGCGATGATCCACCCCACCCTTTCGGCATCCGCTGAAATCCCAGTCGGTACAGCAGGCGTGATGGATCAAGCGAACCGGTGCGGATAATTTTCTCGGTTTTACTGTCATCTAATAGAGTATGGTCGTATTCGGGATATAATATATCCCTGACTGTCAGGACGGTAACATCATAGCCGAATTCGGGCAGATATCGGAATAGCCCGAGCGGCCGTCCTACTCCCCCAAGTCCAAGGGGTGGGAAATGATAGGCAATCAGGAGAATATTTTTCTTATGATCGGCCAACGGCAACCCTTTCCATGATTTCAATTGTGGCTCTGATATTATTCACCCAGATTGCCTCACGGGCCACTTTCGCATGGTTGGTGATTAAAATCGGTTCCAATTCCAAATGTGGCAGCCGATCAATGGTTTCATCCAGAGTTTCCGGCCGGTGCGGATCATACAATATGCTGTTACTGCTAATTGCCCAATCCCTAATCCCTGGGATATCGGCGACAATCGGCAGCATCCCGCAACCCATCGCTTCAATCAGCGATGCGGGTGAGGAATCCGACAGTGAGGCGGATAGATATATATCATGGTCCGCAAGAAATCGAATATAATCCGTTCGGGGCTTCATGTGATAGAAATCAATTCCGCCTCCGGGGCAGAGATCTCGAACGAGAATCTCAAAATCAACGATATCTTCACCCCAGGCAGGAAAAGTCAGTTGAATTTCCTTCCGATTGATTCGGGGTGCCAGCGTCCTGACAATAAATTCATTATTGTACACCCTGTTATGCGGCCGGGGGACGAGAATGCGCAGTGGATGGTGCCACCTGAAACCGGAAGTCTTTTTCAATTCGAACAGCTCCAGAATCTCCTTTTCGACTCCCCAGGGAATAATCTCCAGATTCCGGACAGAAGCGAGTTTTCTGATATTTTCGGCCAGGTAATTTGAATCCGCCAAAACATAATTTGCGCGAGTCAGAGCATAAACCACCCGGCGTCGGTGGGCTATGGATTTTTTCGGCGATATCAAAATATCCGATCCCAGGCAATGCAGCACCACCGATCTCTTTTTCCAGACCCGGGAAACGGCTGTCGAAAAACCGTAACCTGACGCAAAATGCGGATTAACAATATCCGGATCGATTTTCCGAACCAGTTCCTTAATCTGCCGGTTGATGAAGAAGTAATTGAGGCTGTTACTCACCGATTTTTTTTTGAGTAAAATATCGACCGTCTCCCCCCGCTCCAGTGACGCCAGGATTATCTCAACACCCTGATTTTTCATTTCGGTTTGATAACGCACGGCATGAAATGCGCACCCATCGGCCAGCATCAGGATTTTCATTCCGGCCTCCAGCGGTACAGAAACTTCCCCAAGCAGCTGAAATATGTATGGTATTTGAAAGTCTGCTTCTCCCCACCCCAACGCTCCTTATAATCAATTAACGAAGTTACCTCCGGCGGCGACCAGCCCAGATTTATGACTTTCAGTCCGTATTCGCTCGCATGACGAAAGATATAATCAAACATCAAATAACCGGGTTTGAGATGAGTGTAATCTTTATCAGAATAGAATTGCCAGGCAAGAAGTTCCGTTCCTTCGATCAAGCAGATTCTTGATCCAATCATTATATTGTCATATTGCACCATCAACCACAGGATTCTCGAATCATCGAGCGATAGTCTGTGCAGTCGACGGAATAATTCAAGCGGAAAGCGTGGTTTCAGATTATGCCTCCGCTCGGTCACTTTCACCAGACGATAGAAATCATCAAGCCGACTGGCATCTGTAAATAGACTCACCTCCGCACCCCGTCGCTGACCGGTTCGGATATGCTTTCCGATCCCCGGATCGGTTGGATGGAAAACACCATCGGATAACATTATCACATGCGTATAACGCTCGCCGAGGGCAAAACCCTTCATCCGGAAATCCCCCGGCGGATTATGGATATCGGCCCGGATAACCCGTCGGGATCGAAGCCAGTCTCCCAAACCTGTATAGAATTCCTGTTTAAATTCATCACCGAATCCTGCCGCAAAATATGGACAACCGGTGATACCGTCGGGCATTGATTGATAGCGCAGAAAAGGAAAATGGCCGAACAGCACTCCGACCATGCCGGCCACAAGACGATTTCCCTCTCTTAATACGGTGAAGATCTCCCGCCCTCCCAGCGCCCTCCAGATCCGGGCGAATCCCGGTGAGGAATAAAAAGAATTGCCGGTCAATTCCGTCCATTCCTCAACAGGGAGATTATCCGACGAATATAATTGAAGTGGCATCAATTTCTAACTAACAGAATTTTGCCCCGTCCCACCGAACCATTTTCGGCCGTCATCAGAAACAGGTATACGCCCGAGGCAAGTGGCTGCTGCTGCTGATTGGTTCCATCCCATAACACATTGACATCCATCTCCCGGACCAGTTCCCCGTTGACGGTATAAATACGGACAGTGGCGTTACCATCATAATTAAAGGACAGGAAACTGCCATCACCTCGAATCACAAAGGGATTGGGGAAAGCAATCACATCCGCGGCGACTTCAGTCGGCGGTCCGATAATAGATTCCAGTTTCGAAATTCCCTCCCGGGTCCCGATCCAGAGATCATTAGTGGCCGGATTGATTACCAGATCGATAATATCATCAGCCGCCAGACCTGAATTATTAATGGTATATACATCAAATGATTCTATTCCGATATTGTACCGCCCCAGGCCATTCTGGGCGCCGATCCAAACATTGCGCCGCCGATCGAAGGTCAATTCCTTGACTTCCGGCCCGAAACCTGATGGCAAAGTAACATTGTCGAACCGATCAATCCCGGGATCATATAAAGAGAGACCGAATTTGGTACCGATCCATAACTCGCCCTGATTGTCGAACTTGATTGTTTTGACCTCGTCGGAACCCAGGTGGCTGTTGTCTTCGTTCATATAAACCACCGAATCATCGCTTTTATCGAAGGGATCATTTCCGAAATAGTAATAAAAAACGCCCTGATCGGCGGTACCAACGACAAAACGGTCTTCAAGGCAATCGAGGGAATAATAATTATCGGTCTCGGGGGTAATCCCATCGCTGAAACCGAATGATCCCCAGCGGGTAAAATCACCCAGATCAACAACCCGGATCACATTATTATCGCGGGCCGCGAAATTCAGGGCGAATAAATAATCCGAAGTCGCCGCCAGATGACTGGCAACCACATACGAATAATTATCGAAAACCCCGTGTAATGAGGAGTTGTCTTCCTTGAATATAATGGTTGTATCATCGGAGATATAATACAATCCCCCGCCCCAGGTGCCAACCCAGAGCCCGCCCCGGTTATCATGCATAATATCCCTGATATCACTCCCGACAACCCCTAAATCAGAGCTACTCCATGATGTCCCATCATAAACCGAAATGCCGCTGGAGTTGAAAGCGGCGAACACATTGCCGGAGGAATCGACCGATAATGCCGATATCTGGTTGTCGAGTAATCCACCGTCATCGTAGTGTTCGTATTCGCTTTCCCAACCGTGATACATCCCGGCCAGGTAATTGCCCACCCAGTGTACACCATCCACTACCCGGCCGGCCGCATGAGTATTCAATACAATGGCTGGGGTATTGTTCCAGATAATCGGCCTCGTATCGGAATAGGCGAAAAAACCGCCCCCGGCATAAATCATCAGGCTATCTCCAGTGACAATAAGGTGCTTGACAGTGATGATACTTCTGGTCGGCAGATCAGTCAGCGAAAATGCCGGCTGACGATTAAGTTTGAATGCATCGTGGGTGGTCCCCAGATAAATATTATCGTTATATAAAGCCAGAGCCGTAACGGTATCCAGCGATGATGATATATAACTCGAGGGCTTCAGAACCATCCAGTTATCGGGCGATTTTAGAAAATCGGGATTGCTTTTATCGGCATAAGCTATTCCATCCGAAGTTCCCAGCCAGATAGAATCTCCCAGTATCATAATGTCAAAAACCGAAGGTTTATCACTGATGCCGTCCCCGAAACGGTAATAGAAATCCTCAATCTGTCCATCATCGATATTCTTGGAAAAAAGAACCAGGCCGATCGAAGTGGCAATCCAGAGCTGATCGCCATCATCGGCAATAGAATACAATGTCATTAAATTATTTTCGTTGTCATAAAAAAGATATGGTTTGAACTGATTGTCGATAATGCGGATCAACCTTCCCTGGCCGGCCAGCCAGACGATTCCATCGCTGTCACGAAGGATATAATAGAGATTGTTGGTTCCAAGACCGTCATTGTTGGTTATTTTTCTCATTCCCCCCGAAAACGGATCGATCTTGAGCCATCCCCCGGAAGTAATCACCTGAAGAGAATCCTCAAAGTAATCGACATACCGGACCTGATCGGTCGATGTGAAGGATTCCCAGCCGCTGAATTTATCGGCCCGGATGGCCGGGGCCAGCAATATTGACAACCAGATAAAAAGCAATATTCTTTTCATTATATTAAAATATAAAATTCAGAGCAATATACACAATTTTTTTCCCCCGATCAATGAAGCTTATCATAACGGTCAAATATCCGGCTTTTAAATGTTGTTAAAGGGTAAACAACTTCATTTATTCCCATATAATAGTTTGACAAAAAAACGGCAGTATGGATCACGAACAAAAATCGGAAAACACCTTTTTTTCAGCGGTTAATATTACCCTTTTCCTGTTATACGTTTTCACCAATTCTCTTTTTACCTGGAAATACCTTGAGGGTTACCCCATCTGGATGCCGCTGATCGGCCTGGTTTTACTGCCGGCCGCGGCCGCCGTTATTCTCTTTCACAAATCCGGGTCGGTTCTGCGCGGCCCCCACTGGGATACCATCTATGTTTTGCTGGTTACGGCTCTGGCTGTTTTTCTGACTGTCATCATGTTTCAGTTTCATCCTGATCAGATCGCGGTCGGGCGCTACCCGGCCCTCAACGATTGGCTCGACCACCTGATGAATGGCCAATATCCGTACTATTCGCCCACTCACCCATCCGGTTTTCCCATGATATTTTTTATCGCCCTGCCCTTCAAACTGATCGGCGATATCGGATTCCTGCAGATTCTTGGCTTTATTCTTTTTGCCGGATTCATTTTTCATAGATATCGTTATGATGTCACCGGACGGCTACGCCTGCTTCTGGTTCTCCTGATTGCGCCCGCCTTTATGTACGAAGTTGCCGTTCGCTCGGAGTTATTTACCAATATGACTCTTATACTAATTTACCTGAATATTTATAACCGATATAATAAAAAAGGCGGCCTCTGGTTTTCCATACTGATGGGGCTTTTGGGGGGATTGCTTCTTTCGACCAGGGGAATCGTCGGTTTGATCTACATTATTTTCTTCGGATACTTGAGCCGGCAGGACCGGCTGAATCCGGCCACCACGGTTATTTCTGTTCTAATTGGTTTTATTGTGACTCTGGCTCCTTTTATTTACTGGAACAGCGAGTATTTTTTCAAATACGGCCCTTTTACCATCCAGATGGGTTATCTTCCCTCCTGGCTGTTAATCATATCCATCCTGACCGCGGCGGCATGCAGCCGGGTAGTCAATTCCATGAACCGGGTTTATTATGCCACAGCCTTGATTCTTTTCGGTGTGGTCGGCGCAACCTTTGTTTTGACGATATTTAAAACCGGTTTTACAGCGGCAGTGAAAGGTGATCAATTCGATATCTCTTATTTCTGTTTTTCCCTGCCGTTTATACTGGCGGCCTTTCATCTCCCGGGTCACCAGGCTTGAATCTTCCCTTCAGTTTTCCCAGAAACCAGACCATCAAAAGATAAGCGATTAAGATAACCGTTAATACCAAAGACCATTTGCCCAAAATCGGGCCGATTCGGGTAAAGGTGGAATATTCGTTCAATGGGTAAAGATCGCCGGTAATAATCTTTCTCACATACCATCCGGCCCGGACCGTCTCCCGCCCATAGGGATCGATAATGGCCGAAATCCCCGAATTGGCGCATCGCGCGATAAAAATACGGTTTTCCACCGCCCGGAAAACAGCAATACGCATGTGCTGGTAGGGGCCGGAGGTCCGGCCAAACCAGGTATCATTGGTGATATTGACGATGAACTCGGCGCCCTTTAAGACTCCCTGCCTGACATAATCGGGAAAAGCTGCCTCGAAACATATCAAAACGGAATACCGGGCTTTGGGGATCTCAAAAATGATGATTGAGTCACCCGAATAAAAATCCGACCACCATTGCACCTCATGGGTTCTGACCGATCGGGCATACTTTTCTATAAACTTCCGCGACAGAAATGGTATTTGATCCTGATAAGGCGAATGCTCCGAAAAAGGCACCAGCTTTATTTTATGATAATATTTTTCAAGTGAACCATCCGGCCCGTATTGAAAGGCGGCGTTGTAAGATTCCTCTCTGGCACCATAAAATTCAACATCGAGTGCTCCCAGCAGATTGGGGACACCGCTATTAACCGCCGTGGCCGATAGCATTTTACGGTATTTGGGTTCATGCCGGGGATAGGCGGGAGCCGCCGTTTCCGGCCATACAATCAGGTCGACAGTATCCTCGGCGGCTGTCACGGCCATTGAATCGTAGAGGACAAAATTATCGTCACGAGTCTCCGGCTGCCATTTGGTGTTTAAATCGACATTGCCCTGCAACAGCGCCACCTTAATATTGCCCGGTACCTCAAGTGGCGGGAAAACCACCCAGCCATAAACCCAAACCACTCCAAGCAGCCCCAGAAATCCGATCCCCGTACTGACTCTTGTTTCCAGACAGTTCATCCCGCTCAAGGCCTGCCAGAGCAATACATTCAGAACTATCAGAATAAATGACAACCCGTAACATCCCAACACCGAGATAATTTGAATGAATACCAGATAATATCCCTGGCTGTACGACAGGTCGGTCCAGGGAAAAGCAAACTCGCTGAGACTGCGGAAATACTCCATCCCGACCCAGAGGACCGGTAAGGCAATCAGGCTCATCGCCTTTTTATAATGATACAGTTTGTTGAAAACCAGCAGTATTATGGCGGGATAAAGAGACAGGATAAATACTGCCGCGACGATTCCGGGGGGGGTTACCACTGCCACCCAGTAAAGCTGAAAAAGATTGGCCATGAAGGAATAAAAATAGGCCGCCTGAAAGGCGGCTTTACCTTTAAGATTGGCAATAATGGCCAACGGGCGGACAAGAGCGAACCAGGCAATAAATCCGAGCGGCAATGGCAGGTAGGCAACTGCCAGCAGGAAGGCCCAGAAGGTTAACTCGGCCCGACGAAGACGGATCGCAACCTCCCGCGGCCAGAAAAGGTTTTTAACGCCTGAAAACAGGGACTTCACCTGAAACGAATATTGATTGGCCGGTCATCTCATCCGGCTGTTTAATATTTAAATATTCCAGTATGGTCGGCGCCACATCGGCCAGAAATCCGCCCGAACGGAGACGAACCCGGTTGTTCCTGCCGGTACTATCAAAAAAGATGAATGGCACTGGATTGGTCGTATGGGCCGTAAATGGTCCATTGGTATCGTCGTCATACATCTGCTCGGCATTACCGTGATCGGCGGTAATAATGGCCTGTCCATGAACCTCCTCGACCGCTTTGAGAACCCGGCCCAGACCGGTATCCACCGCTTCCACTGCCTTGACAGCCGCTTCGAACACCCCGGTGTGCCCCACCATATCGCAATTGGCGAAATTTAAAACGACGACATCGTATTTCTTTGAAAGGATCCTCTTCACCGTCTCATCGGCCACTTCAACCGAAGACATCTCCGGCTTGAGATCATAAGTCTGAACTTTCGGTGAGGGAATCATACATCGGTCTTCATTTTCAAAGGATTTCTCGACGCCGCCGTTGAAGAAATAGGTAACGTGAGCATATTTCTCGGTTTCGGCAATCCGTAACTGCCTTAATCCGGCCCGGGAAATTATCTCGCCAAAAATATTGATCAGCCGGACCGGCGGGAAGGCCACATGAGCCGATGTCAGGGTGACATCATAATTGGTCATAGTAATCAGGTGGATTTCCGGTCGGTCGGGATGGGGATAATTCTCCGGATCCCGCCCGCTGAAAAGATAACAGAGCTGGCGAACCCGATCGGCCCGGAAATTAAAGAACAGGGCTACATCGCCGTCACGCAACCAACCCTCGTTTTCATCACCCAGATTGGCTACCACCGGTATAATAAATTCATCGGTTACACCTTCGGCGTATGATTCTTTAATGGCCGTCACGGGATTATCGAACCGGTCCCCTTTCTTATTGACAATCGCCTGATAGGCTTTCTCGTTACGATCCCATCTTTTATCGCGATCCATACCGTAATAACGGCCCATCACCGTAGCTACCTTGCCCAACCCGGTCTTCTTGAAAAAAGCGACCGTCTCCTGCATAAAACCCGACCCGGAATGAGGTGGCGTATCGCGACCGTCCATAAAGGCATGAAGATATAAGTTTTTAACGCCTTTTTCTTTGGCCAACCGAACCAGAGCTTTCATATGTTCCATCGAGGAATGAACACAGCCATCGGACACTAATCCGAACAGATGAATCGAGGTTTTATTTTTGGTCGCTCGATTCATTCCCTCCAGGAAAACCGGGTTAGTGAAAAAATCGCCATCGGTGATGGCCTTATCGATCCGGGTAACATCCTGATAAACAATCCGCCCGGCTCCAAAATTCAAATGGCCGACTTCGGAATTCCCCATCTGGCCGGCCGGTAATCCCACTGCCTGACCGGAACCCTGAATCGGAATATTGGGACATGATTGAAAAAGCCGGACAAGGTTGGGTTTATTGGCGCTGATGACAGCATTATAATAATCGCTGGTTCTCAGACCGAAACCGTCGAGAATACAAAGTAAAAACATGCTTAACCTTTAAGAATAATATCTTTGTTGCCGTCTTTAATATCACCAATTAAATACGGCTTTTCTCCGGAATCTTTTAGGTTTTCAAGCATTTTATCGACTTCATCGCGAGAAACCACGATAATGAAACCTATCCCCATATTGAAGGCCTGGAACATATCATCGGCCTCAATCTCCCCGGTTTTCTGAATAAAATCGAATATCGGCGGAATATCCCAGCTATTTTTATCGATCACGGCTTGCAGATTATCCGGCATTATTCTGATAAAATTACCTCGAATCCCTCCCCCGGTTATATGAGCCATCCCCTTGATATCGAATTTATCCAGAAGCGGATAAACCGCATCAAGATAGCACTTGTGCGTCATAAGTAACGCTTCGCCCACCGGCATTCCCAGGGTTTCGACCCGGCTGTCGAATTCAAGAACGGCAACATCGAAGACAACCTTACGGGCCAGAGAGTATCCGTTAGTGTGTAATCCATTGGATGCCAAACCAATGACGACATCGCCGGCGGAAATGGTGGTGCCATTGATTATACGTTTCTGGTCCACTATGCCAACGATAAAACCAGCCAGGTCATATTCTCCGGGGCTGTAGAAATCCGGCATTTCGGCCGTTTCACCGCCCAGCAAAGCCATCCCGGCCCTCTGGCAACCGCGGGAAAATCCCTCGACAATTTCCGCGATGGTTTCAGAATTGAGTTTGCCGGTCCCAATATAGTCCATGAAAAACAGCGGCCGGGCCCCATGGACCAGAATGTCATCGACACAATGGTTGACCAAATCCTCCCCGACCGTATTATGAATTCCCGACATAAAAGCCAGTTTCAGCTTGGTTCCAACCCCGTCGGCCGATGATATCAGTACCGGCTTTTCAAATCTGCTCAAGTCGGGCTTAAAAAAACCGCCGAAAGAGCCTATTTCCGAAAGAACACAGGGATTGAAGGTGGCTCTGGCCAGGAGCTTTATCTTATCCACGGCCCTGTCCGCGGCCGCAATATCCACCCCGGATGAGGCATAATTCAGTTTTTTCTTTTCCATAATAGGTGGAAACTAACATGCTCCTATAACAATGTCAAGATAATTGGATTGTTGAATATGCCGCTCAGCCTTATTCGATTTATCGTATACTGGATATTATTGCCACGATATCCTGATTGAAAAAAGCCGAACAGGGATTGACTTGCTCTTATATTTGCCATAAATTCAATTGATGATAATAACCTGCCTTAAGAACAAAAATATCTTTAAAAATACAGGAGCCCTGTCATGAGGAAGGCGCTGATAATTCTTATAAGCCTATTGTTTCCGGTACTCGGAACTGCGGTCGCGCAGACCGATGATATCGAACTTGACGTCAGGAAATTCACGCTGGACAATGGAATGACCGTCTTGGTGCTGGAAAAACCGGCCGCTCCGGTTTTTTCGGCGATAATCAGATTCAACACCGGATCAGTCGATGAACAGCCGGGAATTACTGGAATTTCACATCTTCTGGAACATATGATGTTCAAAGGAAGCAAAATTATGGGGACAACCGACTATGAGGCCGAGATTCCCCTGATGGCCAGAATCGATTCCCTGGCCACCCTGATGTTTGCCGAACAGGTGAAACTTCAAAATCCACTCAACCCGCCGGATTCAGGCCGCTATTTTGAACTTCGGGAACAAATTGCATCGGTACAGGCCGAACAGAAAAAGTATGTTATCAAGGACGAACTTTGGGGAACCTACCTTAAGAACGGCGGCACCCGGCTGAACGCTTCCACCGGCAATGATGCCACCAATTACTATGTTTCCCTGCCGAAAAATAAATTGGAACTCTGGGCCTTCATGGAATCGGACCGGATGCAGAATAACATTTTTCGTGAGTTTTACTCCGAACGCGATGTCGTCATGGAAGAACGCCGTCTGGGGGAAAACAATCCCCGAGGCCGCTTAATCGAAGCCTTCAATGCCACCATGTTCTGGGCTTCTCCTTACGAGTGGCCGGTGGTGGGATGGATGTCGGATTTGCTTCGTATTTCTCGGGAAGATGTCGAGGATTACTTCCGTTCGCATTATACACCTGCCAACGCCGTAGCGGCAATTGTGGGTGATGTCCGGGCCGATGAAGTTTACGAATTGTGCAAACGGTATTTCGGGAAAATACCCTCCCCTCCCCTGCCGCCGCCGACCATGACGGTCGATGCACCTCAGGAGGGTGAACGGCGGGTCGCGGTGGAATATGATGCCAATCCTATTGCCTATATCGGCTGGTTGACTCCCCGAATTGGTCATCCCGATCAGGCGGCTCTGGAAGTTACCGCCAATATTCTTTCAATGGGGCGAACCAGCCGCTTTTATAAGAACATCAAAGAAAAGAAACTGGGGAATGTCAGCGCTTCCTCCTCGGCCTCTCGTTATCCCGATGCTTTTTTCTGTTCATTGACCCCGATGGGAGACCATACCATTGCTGAACTTGAAGAAGCCGTTTACCAGGAGATTGAGCGGCTAAAAACCGAACCGGTTTCCGGGTGGGAACTGCAAAAGGTCAAAAATCAAACCCGGGCGTCACTGATTAGATCCTTAGACTCCAATATGGGGCTGGCCTGGCGCCTGTCAGGAAGCCAGGGGATGACCGGCGACTGGGGTTATTTTCTGGAATCATACCGACGAATCAACCAGGTGACAGCTGAGGATATTATGCGGGTGGCAGGGAAATACCTGACCCGGCGAAACAGAACAGTCGCCTATCTGGTCAAAACCGAATCCGAAAAACCATCGGCGGCGGCCGGAAAAATGTACTGAGGAGATGACGGTCATGATAAAAAAACCGGCAATTATAATAACAATCCTGCTGATATCGATTGCAGTTTATGGTCAGGCCGGAAGCGGCAAGTCCCGTGGAGCGGCCATTATTGAGGCGTTTAAATACGAGCCCATCGAATTAAATATCCCCGAAATCGGCATGGATATCGATCGGATCGTCATGGACAACGGCCTGGTAGTTTACCTGTACGAGGATCATTCCCTTCCGCTTTTTAACCTTTATACGATTATCCGATGCGGCGATATCTTTGACCCCTCCGAAAAACAGGGGCTCTCGAGGCTGGTCGGACAGGTAATGCGTACCGGGGGGACCGAAACCATCAGCGGCGATTCCCTGAATATCCTGCTGGAATTTATCGCGGGATCACTTGAGACCGGGATCGGGATGGAAAACGGCACGGCCAATCTGAGTATTCTCTCCGGTGATACAGAATTCGGTTTGAAATTATATTCCGATCTTCTGCGGCATCCGGCCTTTCCCCAGGATAAAATCGACCTGGCCAAAGAAGATATCAAAACCGAAATTAAAAGACGAAACGACAATCCCCACGGCATTTCCAGCCGCTATTTCGACAACATCATATACGGTGATCATCCTTATGGCCACATCCAGGAATGGCCTATCGTAAGGGATATTACCCGTGATGACCTGGTTTCGTACCATCGGAAGTACTTTGTCCCGGAAAATATCATTATTGGGATCGCCGGCGATTTTAATAAAAAAGATGTTCTCGAGAAATTGAAAAAAAACCTCGGGGATTGGAAAAAATCCGGACAGGTTCTACCGGATTACCCACCGGTATTATATACCTCTCACCCCGGAGTGTTCCAGATAAAAAAAGAAATCAATCAGGCTTATATTCTTCTCGGCCACTTGGGTATCAAGCGGAATAACCCCGATCGCTATGCTATCGACCTTTTGAACTATATTCTCGGGGCCGGCTCCTTCACCTCCCGTTTGACATCGACTGTTCGTTCCGATGAAGGTCTGGCTTATTCGGTCGGTTCCCGATACAATACCGGCAACCGCGACTTTGGGACCTTTGAGGCCTATTGCCAGACCAAAAGCGCGACCGCTCATAAGGCTATCGGTTTGATGCTGAATGAAATTCGGAAAATTCGCGACGAGGGTGTTACTGACGTTGAACTCGATGAAGCCCGCGAGGCTACTATCAACCGCTTCATTTTCAATTTTGATAACTCCGGCGAGATAATAAATAACATGATTTCACTGGAATTTAATGGCTACCCGCCAGACTACTACCAACGATACCTGGATTATTATCGACAGGTTACTATGGATGATATAAAAAGAGTCGCCATCGAATACTTGAAACCGGATTCACTTACGCTGGTTGTGGTTGGTAATCCCGATGATTATGATAGATCTTTGGATGATTTCGGTCAGGTCACCAATATCGAATTGATCGAACCGGTTATTGAATAGGCCGGCTATTGAATTGCCGTGAAACGCCGGGATGTTCGCCCGGCGTTTTTTTATGCCCCTTCGGTTCTCAGATAATCCAGCAGTTTCGCCATATCCCCGGGGAGAGGAGAATTAAATTTCAATATTTTACCTGTCACCGGATGAGTAAATCCCAGCGTTCCGGCATGAAGAGCCTGCCGGTCAATCATGGCAAGGGCTTTTTCGGCAATAATTTTATCGGCCGAATAAATTCCCCGGTGCCATTTGGTCCGCCCGCCGTATTCGGGATCACCCAGAAGAGGATGACCAAGATGTGAAAAATGCACGCGTATTTGATGCGTCCGTCCGGTTTCAAGCTTTATCTCCAGGAAGTCATACAGTCGAAACCGTTCCAGAAGGCGATATTCGGTTCGGGCCGGACGGGAATGCTGATAAGTCACGGCCATTTTCTTGCGGTCTTTAAGTGAACGACCTATCGGTAAATCAATAATCCCGGTTTCTTCTTTCATATGGCCGCAGACAATGGCCAAATACGTTTTTTCGACCCGGCGTTCTTTCAGTTGCTTTTGAAGCGCAAGATGCGTTTTGTCATCGCGGGCAATCATCACTAGGCCGGAAGTATTTCTGTCAAGGCGGTGGACTATTCCGGCCCGTTCCCGCCCCTGGACATTAGAAATCCGCTCGGTATGGTGCAAGACAGCATTAACCAGCGTCCCTGAGAAATTACCGGCCCCCGGATGAGTCACCATTCCCGCCGGCTTATTGACAACTATCAGATATTCATCTTCATAGACAATATCGAGCGGGATTTCTTCGCCCCGAATATCAGAAACAGGAGTCGGCGGTATATTGATAATGATAATTTCACCGCCTTTGAGCTTCTGGTTGTGTCCGGCGGGGTAATTATCAACCATCACCAGACCATCCTCGACCAGCTTCTGGATTTTACTCCGGGTCAGTTCAATTCCTTCCATATGACCCAGATAGCGATCAAGTCGTTCACCGGCGGCCTGATCGGGAATGACCAGCGATACTGTCTTATATCCAGCGTTGTTATCAATCATCGGATTTACGGGGAGTGGTTCCTTTATTCCACAACCGGCCGATGGATCATCTCGACCAGTTCTCTGACCGCCCGATCCAGTCCAACCATCAATCCCCGGCTGATAACGGCATGGCCAAGGGCAAAATCATTGAAAACTCCCAACTCGATCAGGGGCATGATATTTTTATAATTTAATCCATTACCGCAACGAACTGTCATCCCCAGTTTGGCCGCCAGCTGGGCCATCTGATCCAGCCGATCCAGTTCTGTATCGGCGTTCTCCACCGTTTTGGCCGTGGCATAATGGATAGTATTGAGTTCCACCGCGGCCGCCTTGACCCGCGCGGCATCTTTAACCGCACTACTGTCGGGATCAATAAAATAAGCGACCGGTATGTCCTCGGCCATAAGTCCTTCCGCCGTCTCGGCATATTGATCTCGGTTAGCCTCCAGATCAATTCCGTTTTCGATATAGGCTTCGTCAGGACAAAAAGGCATCAGAGTGACCAGGGCCGGTTTCACTTCTATCGCCCGTTCAATCATTTCACTGATCGGGGCGATCTGAAGAATGAATCTGGTTCGAGTGACTTCCTTAAGGATGTAGATATCCCGATCGCGAATATGCCGCCGATCCTCCCGCAGATGACAGCAGATACCGTCGGCTCCCGCAATTTCGGCTATCACCGCGGCATGAGAAGGATCCGGTTCTTTGAATCCCCGTATATTTCGCAAAGAGGCGGCATAATCCACTTTGATTGAAACTGATGGCATAATATCCTCCCGATTTTACCCGAAAGGTAGTCTTTTTAGAAATTTCCTTCAAGATAATTTTGCCGATGTGATAGCTTCCGACAGGGCAATAAAATCCCCGATTCCAAGCTGTTCGGCCCGGCTTTTCGGGTCGATTCCCAGGCTATCCAGAATAAGTTCGACACTTTTTCTATCCAAACCCTCAAACCCGTCCAGGTTGTTAACCAGCAATTTACGGCGCTGTTTGAAAGCGCGGCGGACGATCAGCTCGAATGTTTCTCGGTCTGAAATCTCCGGTGATGTCCGGGGTTCGAATATCAGAGCCGATGAGATCACCCTGGGCGGCGGATAAAAGGCTGAAGGAGGAATAGTCATCACTGTTTTTATCTCAAAAAAACACTGGCAAAAAACAGCGATCGGCGCCCAATCACGGCTTCCCGGATGAGAACTGATTCTATCCCCCAGTTCTTTTTGGGTAGTAATCACCGCCCGGACGATTCTTTCTCGAAACCTGATAATCCAGTCTATCAGCGGCGAAGTGATATCGTAGGGAATATTGCCGATCAGTTTAAATTTACCTGAGTAGTAATCCCCGGGCTCGACCCGGAGAAAATCTCCGTTGACAATTCTGACATTCTCGCAGTTGTCGAATTTTTTATTCAGATCATCGATCAGCCTGCGATCCAGTTCGAAAGAGAAAACCCTGGCCCCGGATTCAGCGATAAGTTTGGTCAGAGTTCCCCGGCCACTGCCGATCTCAAAAATGACATCGTCAGGCGTGGTATCGAGAAGGGCCACAATCCGGTCTGCGATCTTTTTATCGGCCAAAAAATTCTGCGAGAATTTTTTTTGAGGTTTCTGCCCGGGCAAATTATTTCACCCCCCAAAAACTTCCACCAGACGATAAAACTTCCGGCTGTTGCGGTCGGTGATTTTGTCCACTTCCTGCGGACTGATTCCACGAACCTCCGCGATTTCATCCCTTATGTAACTGAGATAGGCCGGCTGATTGGTTTTACCCCGGTACGGAATCGGCGTAAGATAAGGACAATCGGTTTCCAGTAGCATTGATTCCAGTGGAATTTCGGCCGCCACCTGGGCCATTTTTGATCCCGGATATGTCACCACCCCGCCGATCCCGATATTACAACCGAGATCAATAACTTCCCTGGCATCACGAACCGTACCAGGAAAACAATGAAAAACAGCGCCGATCAATCGTCCGGTGTACTCCTTTATAATATCCACCGTTTCGCGAAACGAATCACGAGAATGTATTACCACCGGGAGTTTTCTGTCGATGGCGATATCGAGCTGACGGCGAAAAATCCTTTTTTGCTGGTCTCGGGGCGAAAGATCGCGATAAAAATCCAAACCTATCTCCCCGATTGCCACCACTCTCTTATTCTCCGACAGCTGTATCAACTCGATATCCGTTTGCCCATTATATTTTCGGGCATCATGGGGATGTACTCCAACCGCGGCATAGACACATTCATATTTATTAGCCAGATCGACCGAATTTCTCGAAGTATCAAGATCCGCCCCAATATTGATCAGGGTATGGACTCCTGCAGTGAGAGCATCCTTAATAATCTGCTCCTGCCGCCCGTTGAATTCCTTGAAATCGAGATGACAGTGAGAATCAATCATCAGCTGATTGTCGCTCCGGCCGGGAGATCACCCTCCGGGATAACCAGAAACAGGTCTTTACCCTTTTTGGCCGCCAGCAGCATACCGTAAGATTCCACACCACGGATTTTGGCCGGTTTCAAATTTTTGATCACCACAATCTTTTTCCCGACCATCTGTTCCGGTTTGTAAAATTGGGCTATCCCGGCCACTATCTGCCGGGTATCCGATCCGACATTTATCTGAAGTTTTAAAAGCTTATCGGCCCCCTCGACTGCTTCGGCCCGGAGCACCTCGGCCACGACCAGTTGCAATTGCCCGAATTCGGATATATCGATCAGACCATCACTACTGCCAACCGCCTGGGTATCCGCTTTTTCTTGCTTTTTGTCTTTCAGCCTGGGGAATATGGCATCTTTGAATATGACCGGCTCCCCCGGTTTCAGATTGAAAAAGGTTCTGGCGGTATCCATGTTCAATTCTTTTTCATCCAGCCCGAAGATCGACAAAATCTCCAGCGCTTTACCCGGCATGATCGGATAAATAAGAATCGAGACAATCCGGAGAATTTCGCTGCAGGTATAAAGAACCCCCCCGGCTTCTTTCATTTTATTATCTTTGACCAGCTTCCAAGGGGCATTGGTATCAAAAAACCGATTGGTCTGGCGAATCAGGTTCATGGTATTGTCGATGGCCGAACCGATACGAAAATTATGAAGATGATCATTGACTGCTTCCGAGAGTAACTCCGCCTGTTCGATCAATTCTCGGGCTCCCTCCAGTTTATCGCTCGGTCCCGGTAACTTGCCGTCGAAATTGGCCAGGATCATTTTGGCCACTCGGGATACCAGATTCCCCAGATCATTGGCCAGATCGCTGTTGTACTTGGTGATAAATCGCGACTGCTGAATATCACCATCGGCCCCGAAAGGATATTGCGTCAACAACAGGTATCGCGTGGCATCCGCTCCGAACTGCTCCACCATCTCAATCGGGTCGATCTGATTACCAAGCGACTTGGACATTTTTTCACCGTCCACGGTAAAAAAGCCATGCAGAAAAATCTTTTTGGGCAATGGCAATCCGGCCGCCATCAGCATGGCCGGCCAGAAGA
Source organism: Candidatus Zixiibacteriota bacterium (assembly GCA_016933955.1). Classification (NCBI taxonomy): domain Bacteria; kingdom Pseudomonadati; phylum Candidatus Zixiibacteriota; species Candidatus Zixiibacteriota bacterium. Next base: position 127,120 of record JAFGTT010000019.1, on the reverse strand, counting down.
TGCAGTGAAATTTAAGGATATCCTTAGCCATCAGGTGAATTGACTCCGAATCATACCACCATTTCCGGAATTTCTTTTCATCGGCTCCGTAACCGATCCCGGTGATATAATTGAAAAGGGCATCGATCCAGACATAGGCATGCTGGCTTTTATCGAAAGGTAACGGAATACCCCAGGTAACTTTTTCGCGGGAGATGGAAAAATCGGCCAGGCCCTGTTTGAACAGCCCTAGGACCTCGCGGCGGCGTTCCTCGGGGAGAATCAGCATTTCATTCTTTTCAATGATTTCCCAGAGTTTATCCAGATAGGCGCTGAGACGGAAAAAGTAGTTTTTTTCCTTGAGCGTTGTCGGTGCTTTCTTATGGTCGGGACATAATCCATTGACCAGTTCTTTATCGGTCAAGAATTTTTCGCAACCGATGCAGTAAAGGCCTTCATAGGTCCCGGAATATATTACATCTTCTCCCGATGGTGTTCGGGCATTCTTAAGAACCATCATGATTTTTTCAAGGGCCCTGATATGCCGATCCTGAGTGGTTCTGATAAAATCGTCATATTCGATCGAAAGAGCTTTCCAGGCTTTTTCATATTGACGAACCACCCGGTCACAGAATTCCTGGGGCGCCAATCCACTGGCGGCCGCGGCTTCGGCAACTTTATTACCATGCTCATCGGTACCTGTCAGAAAAAAGGCCTCGCGACCTTTAAGACGCTGAAAACGGGTCAGCAGGTCGGCGGCGATGGTTGTATATGAATGTCCGATATGCGGACGATCATTGACATAGTAAATGGGGGTTGTAATATAAAACGGTTTCGGCACTGTTTTCCTCCGACTATTTTTTGTTGCTCTTTTCCAGAATTTCAAGCCATTGACTGAATTGCGATTCCTTCAGCCGGCGTTGTTTTCGCAGCGCCAGTCCGTGAACAGTCTCTTCCTCACCATCCTCGAATTTTATTATCATATAATCGTCAAACACATTAATCCTGTCCACCACTCCTTCCCCGCGCGCGGTTACAAACTTATCGCCGATCTCGGGATAATTCTCCCTTACGTAAGTATAAAAATCCGTCTCATACTTGAGACAGCACAGAAGACGGCCGCAATTGCCCGATATCTTTGAAGGATTGAGCGATAAACCCTGAATCCGCGCATCCTGAGTTGAAATGGGGTCAAACTTTCGTAAAAATGATGAACAACACAGTTGCAAGCCGCAAATTCCCAGCCCCCCCACACGTTTGGCCTCATCGCGGACACCGATCTGCCGCAACTCGATCCTGGTCCGATAAACTGCCGCCAGATCCCGAACCAGGGCACGGAAATCCACCCGGTGTTCAGCCGTAAAGAAAAAGGTCAATTTATTACGGTCATACTGGTATTCAATATCGATCAGCTTCATTTCCAGCTTATGTTTCTCTATAAGTTTCTGGGCCTTATCCCAGGCATCCTGTTCATCGGTACGATTCTCCGCAATTTTGCGTCTGTCTTCCTCGCTGGCCGGTCTTAAAATCGAGCGCGGTTTTTCCTCATCGGGTAATTTGACCTCGGCCTCGATCTTCTTTCTCAATATCCCGGCGTCTTCACCCCGCTCCGCTTCAACAATTACCGGTTCGTTCAATCGAAGTGAATGATAATAGGTATTATTATAAAATTCCCTGCGATTCCCTTTGAATTCGACAAGGTATAAATCCGACATATGGTTACCTCAAAATATCTAAATTAAGCAATCGGGCGAAACTGTCAAGCCGATTGATCAAGATATCGGCGCAAATTAAAAACCAGCTTTACCACCGCCGGCTTGATATGCACATTCCGCCTTAACGAAAGCGTTGTTTCCTTTATATCATTTAACATACGGCTGAAACCATCTCCTTGAGTAACCCGATCGCCCATTTTCCCCAGTTCCGGGCCATAATCATTATTCACAATTGCGGATGAATCCCGGCCAAACTTAAGACGGATTATATCGCTTAAAAATGACTGCCACCAGGTCAGAACCCGTTCGGTCTCGCCCCGGTCATTGGGGTTGATAAATTCACAGGCAATCGCCGCCGATGATGGATTATCCCGGGTAAACAATCCTTTAAATACCAGAAAGGCGGTTTGCCGAAGAGATGATTCATTTTCATTTTCTATCGAGGTTATCGCTCTTCCGATCGAACCCCTGGCCAGCCGGGCATAAAAGCCGGCTTTTTCATCCGGCAGATCATATCCGGCTTTCAAATAATCCGATATTTCCTCAACTCCAATTGGTTTGAACCGTATTTTCTGAGCCCGCGACTGGATAGTCGGAAGCAAATGTTCCGGATCCCGGGCGGTCAAAATTATAACCGTTTCCGGAGGAGGTTCCTCAATCAGCTTCAAAAGCGAATCGGCCGAGGCCGCCAGCATTTTTTCCATCTGGTCGAAAATGATGACCCGTTTCACGCCCCGGGGTGGCATGATCGCAGTCCGGCGTTTGATTTCGCGGGCCATACTGATGGGTATGGTCAACTGCCGGGTGGATGATACAATATGATAGGGTTCTTTTTTTTTCAATTTCAGGTATTCCAGGGTCAAATCGACTTCCTCGGCGGCATTGCGATGCGGCGGTAGTGGAACCGCGAAATACATTTCCGCAAAATTATAACCCGATATCTGGCGGCAATTGCGACATTCACCACAGGCATCAAAAACGTTCCCTGTTTCATCCACAACTGGTTTCTCGCAATTGAGCAGGGCGGCCAGAGCAATTCCTCCGGCCCATTTACCGACCCCCTCATCGCCGTAAAAAAGATAGGTCGACGCGATCCGGTCCCGATTGAAGGAATTCCGGATTATTTTCTTGAAGACATCCTGTCCGTAAAGATCATTTAAAGGAGTCAAGTCTAATCCACTCCACGGGATCAAGAGGTGTTCGCCCCTGCCGTAATTCGAATTTCACTGTCCCATCGGAAGCTATCCCCAACCGTTCGTCCCGACCGACAATCTGATTGGCCACCACCGTCAACTGCTCCAGTCCGGAATAGGTGGTGTAATAGCCGTCCTCATGTTCTACAATCACGAAATTGCCATAACCTCTCAGGCTTCCGATATAGGCCACTACGCCCCTGGCGGCGGCCAGTACCGGAGCTCCTTTTTTGCCCTTGATTTCGATCCCGGGCGAATATGATTTCAAATTGGTAATCTTGTCGGTTTTCCAGCCGAAACTCCCGACCACCGTTCCCTTGACCGGAGCCATCAGAGAACCCTTGTATGAATCAAAATTGCCGGTTTTATATTCAAATTGCATCGGACGGCTCGACTTTTCCCGCTCCATCCGGGCCAACTCCAAATGTTCAATCAGTTCCTCCATCTGCCGGGCCGCTTCGGAGAGAGTAACCAGCCGATCAGCTTCATCCTCTTTCTTACGGCGGATATTAGTCAGGGTTCGCTCTTTTTTGTCCTTTTGAGAGGTAATGATGGTGTACTCACTGCGTTTTTGAGCCCGGACATTATCCACCGATTTCTCCCGATCGACCAGATCGGCATAGGAATTCTCCGCCTCAGTCAAATACTTCGAGGCCCGGGTCATTTCATTCTTATCGTATGCCGCCAGCGATTGAAGGTACAGCCTTTTTTCGAAGGCCTTTTTCTCATCGTCAATCTTATGGCCGGGACCGCCTTCAGGCAACCTCACCCCCAGATAATAGTACTTCAGATTATAAATATAACGCCCGCGTGAGTTTCTGTAATGTTCTTCCGAGGATTGAAGTTGCTCTTTGGAATGATCGATATCCTTTCTCAGGGAAGCCAGCTGATTATTCAGTCGCTGTATGACCGTTTTGTTCATCGAGGCTCGTTGCTCGGCTTCGGAGATTTCCTTCAGAACGTTTTTTTCGACATTCCGGAGCGAATCGAGATTTTTGCGGGTATTGTCTATTTCATCTTTTATTTTTTCCAGTTCCTGCTTTTGATTGAGAATGTCATCGGCCCGAGCGGGCTGGCCATAACCAGATATGATTACCGGCAGAATCGCCAAAAAAAGAAGGATGATTTTTTCCCCACCATACTTCATAAAGCCCGTCTCAGTCCCAGATAACCGCACACTGTTCCGATAAATGCCGCTACCAGGCAAAATAAAAGTATTTCATCACGGGCCGGCAGGAGAATTTCAAAACTTTGAAAGGTCAGGTATGCTTTCCCATAAAAAATCGCCAGCCATCCGGCCGCCGCCGCCACCAGGGCATAAAAAGTACCCTCAGCAAGGTAAGGAAAAGACATAAAAAACCGCCCGGCACCGAGAAAACCCATTTGATGCAGTTCCTGCTGACGCGTTCGAACCGACAGGCGGATCGAATGAAGCAGATTAAGAACCACCGCCAGGGATATGGCGATACTCAGAAAAATCGAAACTCTGAATGTCAGGCCGGCGGTATATTCGATTTTCTCCAGCCAGACCCTCGGGTAAAAAATCTCGGCTACTCCCTGAAGTCTTCTAAAGTTGATCTCGAGTTGTTCCAGATAATTACTGTTGAGATGGGCATGATCAAACGTCAGGTTAACTGAACGCGGCAAAGGATTTTCGCCGAGTCCATCCAGTAGATCCGTCCCCATCATCGCCAGCAGTCTGTCCCGCGCGTTTTCCTTGGTAACATATTCCAGCGCCGCCACCCCATCGGTATTACGAATGGCATCCAGCACATAGACGGCAGCCGAATCCGGCAAGGCGTCATCGAGGAAGATTTCCATATCGATTTTTTCCTCGAGCTGACCCAGGTAATTATTAACCGAAAGAGCCGAAATCCAGACCATATCCAGCATCAAAAATAATAACAGAAGAGAGAGAAGCGAGGTGAACGCCGATAATGGCCGCCTGACGATATTGGTGATAGCTTTCTTTATCACGTAAAAAAGGCGGCTCATTTTAATTTCCCATCACTTATGTGATATTCCCTGCTTCCCGAAATCGCCAGCCCGGTTTGTCCCGTGGTCAGAATAATCAGGCTGTGCCCCGAAACGGCCAGTCTCTGGATACGCTTAAGAACCATTGATGATGTCGATTCGACCAATCCGGCCAGAGGTTCATCGATCAGCAACAGTGGCTGATTAGCCGCCAGCGCCCGCCCCAGCATAAGCAGGACTCTTTCGCCCCGCGACAGGTTTCCCGCATTTTCGCCCTTTTTATTCAGGAGATTGAACTGGGTTAGAATTTGCATGACTTTTGGCCTGGAAACCGAGGTTTTTTCACCATTCAGAAGCAGCGGCAAAAGACAATTCTCATAGACCGAAAGATGATCCACAGTCCGGAAAATCCCCCCCACACCCCCTATCTTTTTCCTGATCAAACCAATCTGCCCTTCACTCGATAAATTGATATTCCTCCCGAATACTCTGACTATCCCGGAATCCGGCCGCTTATACCCGATCAGCATTTCCACCAGCGAAGTCTTCCCTGATCCAGTTTGACCGACAATCACGGCCGTCTCGCCCGCCGTCAGAGTGAAATTCATCTCGGAGAAGATTTCCCGACCGCCCGGATTGGCCAGCGAGACATCAACCAATTCGACTATACTGCTGTTGTCATTCAATTTGACTTTTCCCGATAAAATCGCTTTTATAAGAGTATAAAATATTATAAAACATAGCTCTTTTCAATAACTAATAACGACCATTTGTTAAGGCTTCATAAATGAGAACAGTTATTATCCTTCTTCTGTTATTTATAATTACGATTCCGCCATTGTATTCTTCAGACTGGTATCGCATAAATAACAAAATTCGCAAAGACTTCAACGGGATGTTTTTCAGATCCAATCGGGATGGCTACCTGGTAACGGAAAACGGCCTGATCGTTTCGGCTATGGCCGACAGCACGGGGTGGCGCTTCACCTTAACCGAAACCGGATGTCTGCTTAAAAATGTTTTTTTCCTCGATAATGGCCGGGACGGTTTTGCGATCGGCTCCGGGGGTATTCTTCATAAAACCACCGATTCCGGACAAACCTGGTCACAGGATACCCTGAACGGCAACATTCTGTTGAATGATATTGCTTTTCTGAATGATCGGATCGGCCTGGCCATCGGTAATTACACCGTTACCGATAAAGGCAACCAGGGAATCGCTTTCAAAACCGAGGATGGCGGGATAACATGGCATGATCTCGGGTTGAAAGGCCTGAATTTTCTCGATATTGTCACCACTCCCGATGGCAGAATATTTTTTAGTGAAAATAACCGAATTTTCATGTCACCGGACAGAGGTCAGCACTGGACCGAAATTAGAATTCCGACCCGAACTGCTCCGCGCGGAATCGCCATTTATGGCAATAACGGAATCGCCCTGGGAATGGGCGGATTTCTGGCTGTAACCGATGATGGCGGCAAAAAATGGACCGCACTTAATATTATTCCTACGGCAATGTCACTATTCGATGTATTGATGCTGGATTCGTTGAGGGCCTATGCTATCGGCCCCAAGGGTGAAATTTTGTTCACCGATGATGGCGGTCATAATTGGATACCGGAAGCCAGCGGAACCGCTTCCGATCTCCGGAAGATCAGCCGGGCGGATAACAGGATTTATATCTGCGGAGATAATGGAACCCTGCTTTACAAAGATATCGATGATTAAGTCATACCTTTACAGGTTAAACCTAAATGTCAATCCCGTTGCTCTTACCGATAGATAAATCGCTCAAATCGTTTCTCAAACGGCTGGTGCAGATTTTCAGCTGATACACAAGATTCTTGGTGTAATCATCGGTTGAGTTTCGCGGCCTGAATCTTGATGAAAGCTCTTCCTCGACAGCCGCCAGGCGATTGGTATTTTTGACAATCGACTGGAATTTGTCCATCAAATTACGATTGGCGAAATTTACCGATTCGGCAATATCGCTGAAAATTTCCTCCCGATCCAGATCAATCGGCTCTTCGAACCGCCCCTCCCCGATTTTCCGGATTTTTTCCGAAAGACCGGTCCGGGGACGATTAAAATGACGATTAAAAAGATACGCTGGTAAAAGGGCCAGGACCAGTCCGCCCAGCTCGGAGAGAATAATGACGGTGATTGGATCCGATATGTAGAATCTCAGGAGAAAAAAAATACCGCCGGCGGTAACCATGGCGGTTAGAAGAATAATCAGAGCAACTAGGATCAGGTTGCCTTTTAACTTACCAACAGTAAGTTGCGGCCTTAGCATAATTCCCGTTCGCATTTCTACCCCCTGCTGATTTTATCGGCCGAAATTTAAAAATCTTGCATAAAATTCGAACATCACGATTCTGAAGGCAGGTGAACAGGCTATTTGTCGATATGAAATAAAAATCGGCTTGACCGGATCACTTTTTCTGGTCTTTTTGAAAGTTTGGGATTATATTTTTTTGAAAAATAAAATAATCCGAGTTTTAAATGACTATTCCCCGATACCTTTTAATCGGGTTTTTATGATTTAATGGAGTCAGAGTAATAATGGAATTCTGGACATATTTCTGGGTCTTTGTCCCCCCGGTGGTACTGGTGGCAATCGGAATTATCTTCTATATTATTACCGGCCGAAGGAGGATAGATCGATGAATGCCATTCTGATCGGCTTCATTCTCTATCTGGTTACCCTGCTTATTATCGGTTTTTTGACTTTTAGATTCAACAAGTCTATTGCCGACTATGTCCTGGCGGGACGCCGGCTGGGAGTCTGGGTGATTACCTTCTCCGAGCGCGCCTCGGGAGAATCCGCCTGGCTACTGCTGGGTCTCCCGGGTGTCGTTTTCGCCTCCGGATTGTCGGAATTATGGGTGGTCATCGGATGTACCTCGGGGATACTTTTTTCATGGATGTTCATCTCCCGCCGTTTGCGAATCGAATCGGAAGCCAATTTCGCACTGACCATCCCGGAATACTTCGAAAATAAATTCAATGATACCACCAGGACGGTCAGAACCCTGGGAACCCTGATAATCGTTTTCTTCTTCACATTTTATGTCTGTGCCCAGTTCGACGGGGCCGGCAAAGTCCTTAACGCCACCTTCGGAATTCCCCATACCTGGGGGATGATAATCGGGGCTATAATGATTCTTTTTTACACTATCATGGGGGGCTTTTGGGCGGTTGCCTGGACCGATTTTTTTCAATCGATACTGATGTTGTTCACCCTGGTTTTGCTACCGGTAGTCGCTCTTATTGAACTCGGCGGATGGGAAAAAATCACCGTTTTCATAGCCTCAACCCATGTTGATCATCTAACCCTGCTGGGCGGTAATACCGGCCTCTGGGCGGCTTTATCGATCATTTCCGGCCTGGCCTGGGGCTTGGGCTATATGGGCCAACCTCACCTGCTGGCCCGCTTTATGGCTATCAAAGATCCGGAGAAACTCCGCCAGGGGGCGGTAATCGGAATCAGCTGGGCGGTTCTGGCTTTCTGGGGAGCCATGTTTATCGGCCTGTTTGCGGTGGTTCATTTCAACGCCGGCGGCATTGCCGATCAGGAGAAGGTTATGCCGATGATGGCCACCCAGCTTCTTCCCGGGTGGGTTGCCGGACTTCTCATTTCCGGCGCCATCGCGGCCATGATGTCAACTGCGGACAGCCAGCTCCTGGTAGCCACCTCGGCTGTGGCCGAGGATATTTATCACAATTTTATCGATAAAAAAGCAACCGAAGAAAAACTTGTTACGGTTTCCAGATTAATAACCTTCTGTGTCGGTGTGGCCGCCTTTCTTATTGCCTATTTCTCATCCGAGCTGGTATTCAAAATGGTCAGTTTTGCCTGGTCCGGACTCGGATCGGCTTTCGGACCGCCCCTGCTGTTGACTCTGTGGTGGCGGAAAACCACCCGCGAGGGAGTCCTGGCGGGAATGCTGGTAGGCACCATAACCGTCATAATCTGGCATTTCACACCGCAGTTGACAGGCCTGGTTTACGAGTTGGCCCCGGCTTTCATTATGTCGCTTTTGGCCGTCTGGCTGGTTAGCCTGGCAACCAATAAAAATAATCTGGATAAAAAACTGGCCGATAATCTGGCAAAAAAATAGACGCCGGATTAATAATCCGGCGTCCGACGGGCAAGGGCGGCGATTTTTATCGTCGCCTTTGTCTTATACTATGGCTGTCTTGCGACGGTAGACAATGTATGTCGCCAGAATCAGCATCACGACCAAAACCGCGATTCCCCATTGAGTAAGGGTCGGGACCTGGCGGCAGGTCGAATACATTACCATCTCACTTATTTGAACTTCCCCGGTTCCTTCATTTACAAATTTAATAACTTCCCAATCCGGCTGAGGATCAAAGCCAAAGACGTATTTTATACTGTTTGCGCCGATGGCAACACTGGTAACCAACCAGGCGCGGGTGGTATCGCCCCCGGTAAGATAACCCATTACCTTCTCCTGGGTTAAATCGGCCAGATTGGTTCCGGTTAGCGTTAATTCCAGACGTTTGATTTGGTTGACAATATGAATATTATCAACGCCGATCCAGATGCTATCATCCGCGTCGACCGTTATCAATTGTCCGGTATATTCAGTCCAGAGTGGATCTGTCAATTCAGTATCGCCGGGGTTAGTTGGGGAATAATACATCGTAAATTCATCTTTGCTGTCGGCCAGCGACAAAACCGGAAGCGCCAGCAGTAAGACAACCGCCATCACGATAAACTTAAAAGAATTCATCTAATTCTCCCTCACAAACAAAATGATTTTCATGTCAGGACAGGTTTAAAAGGATCTCTGTCCGATAAAATATTCAGATTCCGTTCAGGAGCGGAGGGCCGCGGGATTCCGGAATAAGGAAATTATTATCAGCCCCCGCCTCACACAGAAACCCAAGGCTCCATCCCTTTTCTCCCAGAGGGATGTTTGAGTCAGAAGCCGATACGAGTTTTACGACCTTATCTATGGCGAGAACAAGGAGTGAATTTATCAGGATAATGACAAATGAAATAATTATAAAACCGAATATCGTCGAAAGGGCGCCAAAAAACGGCAGGGATAAACCAGACTGACCGAAGATTCCCTGTGATAAACCCAACTTGATCAGACCGTATTCAAGCCCGGTCCAGAAAAGCGCAATAAAAACAGGATTGAATCCGAAACGTTTACGAAACCACCCTAAACTACCCGTGAAAACCGTGAATAAAACCACGGCCCCGACGAATTTGCCTGAAGCCGCCAAAGGTGCCATAAAAAAGGAATCAATCGAGAGAACGCCATAATAGGCTGCTCCGAATAGAAGACCGAGTCGCCACGTAGATTTGCCTGAAAGTCGATAAAGCCGATATATAAACGGAACTAAGGCCGCGAATTCGATATATTGACAGCTCTGAAAAAGACCCGCGATTATAAGTAGTATCGCTGATAACCCGGCATAGGCGAAATCCTCTGCGCAGTTCAAGGCCTTATCGTAATGACTTTTCTGATTGCTAATCCCGTGGTTGTCTGATCGAATACCATTATATGGCTGTCTGATATATGGCTGTCTGACCGAATGACCCACTATAAATCTCCATCCCCACCCCGAAACTTACGTGGCAGGTATCAATACAGTCGTACCAGATATGTAACAGATAACAGGCGGATATTTATACTTTAATTCCTCAGTGCCGAAAAACAAAACTTGTCGGCAATAGCAATAGAGAATTATTTGTTAAATCTAATTAAGATAGCCAGCAAACTTTGAAAATCTAAATTCCCGTCCCATCAGAGCTATTTTAAAATACCGAATATTGTTAATCCTGTCAAGGATAAATAAATTATTTTTTGATAGATATTGACTATAATGGACCATTATAATCTAAATTAAAAGGGCGGCGCCTGTCATGGTGCCACCCTAATAATAATAGCGTCAAGCAGCTATTTGCCGGGTGGCTATTTTTTCTTCTCGGGATCCCGCAATTCCTCGTCGATTCCCGCCAGGCGGCGGGCCAGATCGACTTTTTTCTCGAGATCACCAAGGGACCGGATAAACAATTTAGCCCCATCGGGCGATCCCCCTCCATGCATGCACCCCGGAACGCCGGCTCCAATTGTGGTCCATTCCACCAATCGGGCCGCCCTGGTGCGGGTTTCGGCGGTCGATTTGGCTTTCAAATATTTTTTAATCAATTCACCGTACCGGGCTGAATTGAAATCCTTATACGACGGCAGGCATCCGGTTTCACCAATACCTCCGGCAATATCCTGTGCCAATCGTGACGTATCATAAGGAAGTGTGGCCACATGGACCTTATTGACATTGGCGAGTAGAGGATCACAAATCCAGGCTCCCGAAGGATGTTTCGTTCCCATGGCCGCAGCGGCAATTCCCATCCCGAAAGTTGTCTCATTATTGATATGCATCTGGGTGATCTTATCGCTAAAGACCTTGGAATTCAAACCGTTGGCCCGAGCGGTAAGAATAGCCGCGCCGATTTTAATATCTCCCTGTCCGGCGACGCATCCTCCAATAGCGGCTCGGTACGGGGCAATAAAATATTTCACGGCGCTGAAAGTGAAATCGAATTCCCCGGCCATAAATACCCGATCTTTCGGTATAAATACATCTTCAAAAAGCAGAAAAGCCTGGGTAATTCCGCCGTCTTTCACGGGTGAATCGAAGCCTTCTTCGTATTCCCGCATGTCGCTGGGATGACGGGTTTCGACAATGGTCAGATTTTCGATATCCCGAGGGATAACAAACGAAATGGCATAATCCTTATCCGCCTCTCGGTACGCCGAACCGGGCAGAATGAAAATCTCGTTGGCGGCGGCTACTCCACAAATCATCACTTTGGCGCCCCGTACCACAATTCCATCATCGCGTTTTTCGACAATCCTAAGATTCATGTCAGGATCATCCTGCATCGACGGCGATTTGGTCCGGTCACCCTTGGGGTCGGTCAGGGCTCCGGAGATGGTAATATCCCGCGCCTGGGCGTCTTTCAGCCAGGTTAAAAATCTCTGATGATAATCGGTCCCGAGCCTCTCATCCATTTCATAGGTGGTGATAAACATCGAATTCAAAGCCGTCCAGCCGGCACATCGTCCCCCAGTACAGGTTCCAGTTAGATGGAACATATGTCGTTTCATCCGGCTGTTGGCAAACATATCCTCAGCCGAGCGAATGATCGACAGATAACGGCTGATTGGTTCTCCGGTCAGGTGTGAGGTAGTTGTCAGGATTTCTCTTTCCTTCGGATCAGTGATAGCCCGAAATGTCTGCCCGTGACCCTGAACCGTATTCCTGGTGGCCGGGTGCGTCGTCACATCCTCAATCAACTCATCGAACTTATATATATTGGGCCGCATCTTCCGAAGAGATTCAAGATATTCTTCATAACTTTTAAGTGCCATTTGTAATCTCCCTGAAAATATTTAAAACCACTATTTCAATATTTAAAATATAAACATCCTATCACCATCCCGCAAGGCCGGTATCGCAAACAATCGAAAAAGTTCTTGTTCACCGGATGGATAAGCGTATTTTACCGGGAAACGGCTTTTTTAATTTATGGCTCGATCAAAATATATTTTCCTCATTTCGGCGGCTATTATTTTATTAATTCTCGTTCTTCATATATCCCTTTATACCTTTCTAACCGACGACGCCTTTATATCTTACCGCTATGCCGTCAATCTTGCCGATGGCCACGGTCTTGTTTTCAATTTGGGCGAAAAAGTCGAAGGTTACACCAATTTCCTATGGGTGTTAATCCTGGCCCTGATCAAATTTCTTGGCCCTGCCCCTGAAAATGCGGCTAATGTTCTGAGTCTGGTGGCGACTCTGATACTGATCGGGATGGTATATTCTTTCAATCGGGTCTTTCTTGATATTCGCAGGTTTACTCTGATGGGTCTGATTGCTCCACTCTTGCTGGCCCTTAGCCGCTCATTTGCCGTCTGGGCCTCGGGCGGACTGGAAACCCGCCTTTTTACCCTATTAATTTTCCTGGCGGTAACAACTCATTTTCGAGGGGCATTCAAAGGCGACCGCAGTTATTATTTCTCCGCCCTGTTTTTTGCCATAGCCTCGTTAACCAGACCGGAGGGCATTTTATTGTTTGGTTCCTTTTGGGCCTATCGTCTATTTCTCAACATCCGATGTCACCAAAAAGTACAACCACTTATAAAATCCCTGATGATTTTTATCCCCATTGTCGGTGCCCATTTTATATTCAGGATGCTCTATTATGGATACCCCTTCCCCAATACCTTTTATGCCAAGGTCACGGGAGCCTGGTTCAATACCGGTTTACTTTATCTTCTAACCTTCATCCATGAGTACGGTCTCTACCTGGCTATTCCCCTGGCGGTTCTTCTGCTGACCAGAAGATATGACCCGGATCGACGTCATATTATAATGAATATTCTGATTCCCTTTGCTCCTTACGCCATATACATTGCTTATATTGGCGGGGATCATTTCGAATACCGACAACTCGATGTATTTCTTCCCTTCCTGGCCATTATTCTGCAGGAAGGCATTCGAACCTTGATCATTCCCGTTTTAAAAACAGAATCGTCTTTAAACAGAATTATGGCAACCGCCGGTCTGATTATCGGGATAATTCTCTATACCGTACCATCAATAGAAACTCATTTGAATTTCCCCACAACTTACAATTCGGCTGTTGGGGTTAATTCCGCTTGCCCCAATGGGACAATAATCAACCGCCTTCCGGGTTTAAAGCAATATCTCTTAATTCTCGACCGTCTGCATTTCGGATTGGCCACCGATTTTGTCTGTATTCGTCAGGAGGAGCACCGAATGGCGATGGAACAGGTCTTTTTGCCGCAAGCCCGGCTATTGACCCGCGCGGTGGAACAGGGATATATCGATCGCGATGAAGTCATCTGTCTCTGGTGCGTGGGAGCGATTCCTTACTATTCGGGCTTGACCACAATCGATTATCTCGGCTTGACTGACGCCCACGTGGCCCACCGCCAATTACCTCAATCCGAGGGTAAATTAATGGCCCATGAAAAGCGGGCCGATTACCGCTACCTGCAATATCGCCGGGCGGCCTATATATCCACCCGACCGGCCATATTCATCTTCCCGATCGAGGATTTCCTTGCTGACGGACGTGTAATAGAGGGTAAGTTAATTAACCGGGCGTATCTGGTCCCCATCGGTGAGTATGCGTTTGTTTTTCGTTCTGTCTTTCTCCCGCAGTATTTTATCAACAAATATGCGCCCCGCGGAATTTCTTTCTACCAAAAAGACAAACGTGGCCAGTTAACCTATTATCCCACCCCGAAACCATAAAAAAACCGGCTCGTTTGCAGCCGGCTTTAATATCCTATGGTGAATAATTCATCAGAATATAATCCAGAATGGTGCTGATCCGGAGTGGCTGTCACTACCGTTATGAGTCGCCTCGATCCGAACTTCGATCGAATCCAGGGATGTCAGGCTGACATCATCACCGCGACCGGTATTCATTGCTCTAGCGAAAACCACCGTCCAGGTATAGTCGGAGGCATCCAGTCCGGTACTATCGTATTTCGAAATAGCCACTACATCCCAGCGACTGCTCTCCCCCCGGGTGGCAGAACTATGAATAGTGGAATCGATGGCATAGCCCGGAAGCTTATAACCGGCCGGCCAATTCAGGAAAACATTCATTTCTACCGTATCTTCAAGATACAACACCGACCCCGTATAGTCGAGAGTATCGCGATGCATCCAGAACGGTTTTTGCATCAAATTCGACCAGTTTCGGCGGTACGGATTAATATTGGGCTGAACCGTATCAAGCGTATGAACTGTTCCGTTCCAGCTTTCATCCTGGGCCAAAAAGCCGGGCGCCGTCCGGGATGACATCCAGTTCCAAACATCCATCTTCCCGGTCTCCACTCCATCGCCGCCGGCATCAAGCAGGACAAAAAACTGATCGTCATAAGTATATGTAGCCGAATCCCATTCGTGTTCCAAAGAGCTTTTCACAATATACCCGCCCCAGATATTGGCGGTGGCATCATGCCAGCGGGCCCAAAGATAAAGCGTATCGGAAGCTTCAATAGCCCTCAGAGTAACATCCTGTTTACCCAGATTGGGATTGATCCCGTATGTCGATGATCCGCCAATTTCCACCTTCATTGAATCAATCGTAAACCAAACAGCCTCATTAACATTGCCTAAAGTTGGCTTGGTCGCTTCGGAATCCACCACCAGGCGGACAATTGTCGGTTCATCGCCATCGCCATCGGTCCCGTTATCATCACTGCTGCATCCGGTGATCAACAGGGCCAGAAGAATATAAAGGGGCAATATCGGCTTTTTCATTATTCCTCCTGATTTAACTTATACATTATAACTTAAGACAATTCCCTTATCCTGTCAAATTAATTATTATGACGGGACTTTCGATTCCCAAATGTATCAAGTAGAAAGTGATGCCAAAGGTTACGACTTGATATTTATATTTTTTTCATTACGATCATAGTCAGATCGTCGAAAACATGCTTGCGCGAGGCGAACTCTTTCACACGCCGGACAATTTCACCGTGAATTTCGCGAGCCGGCTGTTGACGGCATTCCTTCACGGCATCAATCAGATGTTTCTCGCCGAATTCCTCACCGCTATCATTATTGACCTCGGTTACGCCATCCGTATAAAAAACAATCAGGTCACCCGAACGAAGGAAAATCGGCCGTTCTTCATAAACAGTGTTTATCAAAACCCCCAGAGCCAGGCCGCCTTCCCTGAGCATTTCAACCGAACCATCCTGACGAATCAATATAGGACGATTGTGACCGCAGTTACAGAAAGTGAAGATATCGTTTTTGGAATCGAGGACACCGTAAAAGGCCGTCACATAGTTGCCCTGCTCGACCGATTCGAACAACAATGAATTGACTTTGGAGCAAATGGTTCTGATGGCGTAATTATTCCTGATTTCGGCGATCAGGGAAGCCCGAAAAGAAGCCATAATCAAGGCCGCCGGAATACCTTTGCCGGAAACATCGGCAATAGCGATACCATGCTGGTTATCTATTATCTTGATATAATCGAAATAGTCGCCGCCCACCTCGCCGGAGGGTATGTTCACTCCCGAGATATCATAGCCCCTGATAACCGGATCGGCCTTCGGCAAAAATGACAGTTGAATATTTCTTGCGATACTGAGTTGCTCGGCCAGCCTCTGATTTGCGATCATCTGTTCGTGCATGATAGCTCGTTCGACCGATATCGCGGCATGGCTGGCAAAGGCCGTTACCAGTTCCAGCGAATGATCGTCGTAGGCATCGGGCTTGCTCGATTCGAGATTGAGCACGCCGATAATTCGCCCGTCGATTTTCATCGGCACCCCGATTTCCGACTTGGTTTCCGGGTGTCCGCTGACATACCTCTCATCCTTATCGACATCTGGCACAATCACTGCCTCGCCGGTCTTGGCTACCCAGCCGACCAGGCCCTGCCCGATCTTGAGCTGCATGAATTCCTCGCTGCCTGAATGACTGTATCCTTCTGAGTACACCGTGCTGACCTCGTTCTTTTCTTCATCCAGAAGAAAGACCCCGCCGGCGATAAAACCGACCACCTTGTTGAGCGAACTAAGAATCAATCGAAGAACTTCATCAATATTCAAAGTGCTGGACAGCGTCTTACTGACATCATACAGCAACTGCTGCTCGACGGCCCGACGTTTGGCATCACGATACAAGTTGGCATTATCAATTGCCACCGCAAACTGGTTAGCCAGACCGAAAACAGTATCGAGATCGTTTTCGGTATACCCGCCTTCATACTTGTTGACCACTTCGACGACACCGATCATATGGGCCCGGCCGATAAGCGGCACGGCCAGGGTGTTGCGGAATTTGATCCCCAGGTTATCCTCAAGTTTAGGTGAAAAACGCTGGTCCTTATCAGGCTCGTTGGAAATGACCGGCTCCCGGTTTTCAGCCACCCAGCCGATAATACCCTCCCCCTTATCGAGGGTGAAATATATCACCTCGGAATCACAGCAACGCGCAAACCGTCCCCGGACCACATCAATATTTTTGTCGATCCGGTAAACCAGCGCCGCCTCGGAATCGGTCGCCTTCGCCGCTAATTCCAGCACCAACTTCATCAACTCCTCGTAATCGAGAGTCGAGGTCAGAAGCCGCCCGGCGTGAAGCAGCAGCTTTTCCATTTTGGTCAATTCAGCCATCGGTTTGTTACTCCAAAATTAATGCAAGTTAATTACGGATATAAAATTGTCAAGAATAGATATTTTCTCAATTCGGCGGCTGTCAGCGTAAAATTGAGTGGAAAATTTCTACAACCAGAGATTGCGATCCAGAGAACGATAGTGAATAGCCTCGGCCACATGGGTGGTTTCGATTTCCGGCGCTCCCTCCAGATCGGCAATAGTCCGCGATACTTTCAAAATCCTGTCATAGGCTCGTGCCGATAATCCCTGCTTGCTGATGGCCAGATTTAAAAGCGATTTGGATTTCTCATTTATGCGGCAATAATGACGGCTGTCTTTGGATTTCATATGCGCATTGCAGAATATCTTTTTTTCGTTACCAAACCGATCCAACTGGATCTGCCGGGCGATATTCACCCGGCGGCGAATGATCTCCGATTTCTCGCCGCAGGCATCCGAAGACAGCTCTTTAAACTTGACCGAAGGCACTGTTATATGGATATCGATCCGATCCAGCAAAGGCCCGGAAATCCGTGACATATATCGCTGGATGGCCGATGACGAGCAGTTGCACTCGTGACTGCTGTCCCCGAAATAGCCGCACGGACAGGGATTCATGGCCGCCGCCAGCATGAATGAAGCCGGATAAGTCAGTGATGTCGTCGCTCGTGAAAGGGTGACCTGACCGTCCTCCATCGGTTGCCTTAAAACCTCAAGAACATCCTTATGAAATTCGGCGATTTCGTCCAGAAAAAGGACCCCATGATGAGCCAGCGAAACCTCGCCGGGTTTGGGAATACGGCCCCCGCCGATTAATCCGGCATCGGAAACCGTATGATGCGGGGCGCGGAAAGGGCGGGTGGCAATCAGAGCGGCATTATCCGGCAATAACCCGGCGACGGAGTGAATCTTCGTCGTTTCCAGTGCTTCGGGGATCGTTATATCCGGGAGAATGGTCGGCAACCGCCTCGCCAGCATCGTCTTACCTGATCCCGGCGGACCGGTCATGATGATATTATGCCCTCCGGCCGCCGCCACTTCCAGCGCCCGCTTAGCCGATTCCTGACCCTTAACATCGGAAAAATCGACATCGTACTTGCGATGGGCCGAAAAAACCGACTTTATATCAAGTTCATACCTCTTTATCGTTCCCGGATCCTCTAGAAAATGAATCGCCTCCTTAAGCGACGAAACCGGATAAACCGGCAGTTGTTCGGCCATGGCCGCCTCCGCCGCATTTTCTCTGGGAACCAGGATTCCTTTGATGCCGTTATTGTTCTGCACATGCATCGCCATCGGCAACACTCCCGGCACCGGCCGCACCGCCCCATCGAGCGATAATTCCCCCAGAAGAACATAATCATCAAAGCTGTCACGCAAAATTTGACCGGTGGCCGCCAGAATCCCGACCGCCATCGGCAGATCGAAAGCCGAACCCTCCTTGCGGATATCCGCCGGGGCCAGGTTGATGGTTATTTTTTTCGAGGGAAAGACAAAATCGGAATTCTTAATGGCCGCCGTGACTCTTTCTTTGGACTCCCGGACCGCCCCATCCGGCAACCCAACCGTAATAAAGGCCGGCAACTGTTGCTGAATATCTGCTTCAACCTCAACCGTATAGGCGTTGACTCCAAGAGTCGCCGATGAATATACCTTGGCCAGCATAAATTCTCCCCTCCGATAATACAATACCGCCAAACCCGCACTTTCGGGCCGGGGATTTTCCTTATCTAATAATAGGATGATTGACTGACAGGTGCTGTCAGTAAAAATTAAAAATTTATGCCGGGCTTATTTCTATCGGCCGTAAATTTCTATCCGCCGATATGGATCCGGTGTCCGGGATTCAAAGACTATATAATCACCGTCTGTTGTATAGCGATATCGGGCTTGGGGTTTGGCGTCCGGGCGGCAAAGATCCTGATATAAATTTTCGTTGGTCACGGTTATATACAGCGAATCTCCGTCAAAAGACCATGTTCCTTCGACACTGCAAATATCGAAACTGCCCGTATTTCCGTCGTCCTCGACCCGCATAAAAAAGACACCCTGTGATTTGAATTCGAACTCGGCGGTGCATGAGGCACTGAGCGAATCATCGGTCAGCCAATCGAATGTCAGCAGATAGGTCCCCGTCAATTTCACCGGAGGATCAAATGAAACCGGACCGAGACCATTATCCTCACTGCAAGTTATAGCCCCCAGGAGAATGGAAACAAGAAAAAACAGGCCAATAGTTCTTTTTAATGACATAAATTTATCCTCCCAAACCTCATAAAAAAAAGGCCTCCGCATCAGGCGGAGGCCAAAATTTCTTGCGGTTATTCCGGCTCAGGAATCAAAACCAGGGTTTTGAACATCACGTTTGTTGAATCCTCTTGCGTTATTACCACTGAATCCAACTGATCCTCAGAACCTTGATAGCGAATCAATTGTGTCCTGCCAACCAAAAGCTTGTCTTTATCGCAGGTTTGCACACCAACCAGAGTATCCGAGAGAATCAGAGCATCGGTAACCTCATAATACCCCGAATAATCACACAACCAAACATTGTCATCATCCGTCACGGTGCAGAAGAATTTCTGATCGGTAAATGTCCAATCCACATTCTGGCGATCAGTGGTGGCAGAACTCGGATCTTTATAATCTGTTACCACTTTATAGACACCGGTATATGCACCTCGTAATTCACTCTGCGGGGGGATAATAACGTCATCGGCACAGCCGGCCATAATAGCAATGGCAATTAAAAGCACAAAAGTCAATTTTCTCATTTTTATCACTCCCTAAAGCCTTAATTATTCTATTTAAGATAGTTATAATAATCAAAAAGCCGCCTGTCCACAATAGCTTTTTTCTTATTTTCCTATATTTTAGACTAATGAAGAGCCCTCTTCGTTCAATAAAATTATTAATGGAATTAATTCGAAGCCACCCTCAGAGCAATACCCGGTTATTCCAATAATCGGTTTAAAGCCGTGTCCGAATTTCCGGGATATCCAATAATGCCGGTATATTCTCAATTGTGTAATCCGGCCTTTCGCCCGGCAGACGCAGTTGCTGGCATCGGTGAGCCCCTATTAAAACCAGAACGGTTTTCATCCCGATCGTTTTTGCCGGGATAATATCATTGTCCGCCCGATCGCCAATCATAATGGACTCATGAGGTTGCGTCCCCCATAATAACCATACCCGGCAGAATCAAGACCCGATCCCGATTTATACGACAAAAAACCGAACCCGCCCATGGGATGGCGGGTTCGGTCATGATGTCCTTCTTGATGTCGAATCGTTTTATTTGTCGCGTTCGGTGGTCTTCTGTTTCTCTTTAATTGTCGCCTGGGCCGCCGCCAGCCGGGCTATCGGAACCCGGAACGGCGAACAGGAGACATAATTCAGGCCGGTTCGATGGCAGAATTCGATCGAGGATGGGTCGCCGCCATGTTCACCGCAGATACCGATCTTCAGATTGGGATTGGTTGCCCGGCCTTTTTCGGTCCCCATCTGGACCAGTTGACCGACACCGGTTTGATCGATGGAAACAAAGGGATCCTTGGGCAGGATACCCTTCTCGACATAGTATCGCAGGAATTTCCCGGCATCATCGCGCGAAAAGCCCATCGTCATTTGGGTCAGGTCATTGGTTCCGAAACTGAAGAATTCCGCCTCGGTGGCAATTTCATCGGCCGTCAGGGCGGCTCTTGGAATCTCGATCATGGTTCCGATCCGGTATTCCAGAGCCTTGATCTTGTACTTCTTGATAACCTCATCGGCCACCCGTTTGACGATTTCCTTCTGGTTGCGGAATTCGTTGATATGCCCGACCAGGGGGATCATGATTTCCGGAATGACCTTTTTCTTGGCGCGGGCCAGTTCGCAGGCGGCTTCGATTATAGCCCGAACCTGCATCTCGGTTATCTCCGGGAAAACGATTCCCAGCCGGCAACCGCGATGACCCAGCATCGGGTTGACTTCTTTGAGTTCGTCAATCCGTTGCAGGATTTTCCTCTTCCTGGCCAGCTTATCATCATAATGTTCATCGTACTTATCAAGAGCTTCGATCTGCTTTTTGATTTCCACTTTATCCGGCAGAAATTCATGCAACGGCGGATCAAGGGTTCGGATGGTTACCGGAAGGCCATCCATTACCTCGAAAATTCCCTTAAAATCGCCTTTTTGGAAGGGGAGCAGTTTATCCAGAGCATCCTGACGTTCCTCGGTCGAATCGGCCAGAATCATATCCTGCACTATTCCCAGCCGCTCTTCGGCAAAGAACATATGTTCTGTTCGGCACAAACCGATTCCCTCGGCCCCGAATTTCCGGGCCTGCGCGGCATCCGGCGGCGTATCGGCATTGGTTCGAACCCGGAGTTGACGAATTCCATCCGCCCAGATCATGAACTCGGCAAACTCACCGGAAAGCTCCGGCTCGATGGTTGAGACTTCACCGACAATAACTTCACCGGTTGAGCCGTTTAAAGTAATAATCTCACCTTCTTTAATAATCAGCTTACCGACCTGGAACTGTTTCTTGGCCTCATTCACCCGAACCGCCTCGCAACCGGCTACACAGCATTTCCCCATCCCGCGGGCGACAACCGCGGCATGCGAAGTCATTCCTCCGCGCGAGGTCAAAATCCCGGCCGAAGCATGCATGCCCTCGATATCATCGGGATTGGTTTCCTGCCGCACCAGGATAACCGGCTTCTTTTCCGTGGCCATCTTAACGGCATCTTCGGAATTGAAATATACCCGCCCCGAGGCGGCTCCCGGAGAGGCCGGCAGACCTTTGGCAATAACCTCAAACCTGGCGGCCGGATCCAATCGGCGATGAAGCAATTGATCAAGTTGATCCGGCTCGATCCGCATGATCGCCTCTTCCCGGGTGATAAGCTTCTCTTTCACCATATCAACAGCGATTTTCAGGGCCGCCTGAACAGTACGTTTGCCGGTTCGCGTCTGAAGCATGTAAAGCTGGCCTTCCTGTATGGTAAACTCGAAATCCTGGACATCCCGATAATGCTTCTCCAACCGACTGGTGATCTCTTCGAGCTGCTTAAAAACCTGCGGCATTTCATCCTTCAAACGGGTAATCGGTTGCGGGGTCCGTATCCCGGCCACCACATCCTCGCCCTGGGCGTTAATCAGGTACTCACCGTAAAATTCCTTGTTGCCGTTGGCGGGATTTCGCGTAAACCCAACCCCGGTTCCGGAAGTGTTGCCCATATTGCCATACACCATCGCCTGAACATTGACGGCCGTCCCCAAGTCACCGGGGATATTATTCAGTCGGCGGTAACTGATCGCCCGGGGATTATTCCAGGAACGAAATACGGCGTCACGGGCCATACGTAACTGGGTGTAAGGATCATCCGGGAACGGTTCCCCGGTTTTGCGCTTGATAATAGCCTTAAATTTTTTGATGATATCATTGAGGTCTTCGACTTGGAGCGAAGAATCCTGTTTTATTTTCCGGTCTTTCTTTTTAATTTCGATAACTTTTTCGAATTTGTCCTTATCTATCCCCAGAACGACATTTCCGAACATCTGCACAAATCGGCGGTAATTGTCGTAGGCAAACCGTTCATCGCCGGTCTTCTGCGCCAGACCCTTAAGAGTGTCCTTATTGAGACCGAGATTCAGAATCGTATCCATCATGCCGGGCATGGAAAACTTAGCTCCTGATCGAACCGACACCAGCAGGGGGTTTTCGGGATCGCCGAATTTCATACCGACCAGTTTTTCGATTTTGGCCATCTGGTTTTCAATGTCTTTATCGATCTCGGCCGGTATTTTCAGATCGTTTTCATAAAAAATCTTGCATATTTCGGTGGTAATAGTAAATCCGGGAGGAACCGGAACCCCGATCCGACTCATTTCGGCCAAGCCGGCTCCTTTTCCACCGAGGAGATCCCTCATGGCGGCATCCCCATCGGCCTTTTTGCCGCCAAAGAAATAATAGGCCGAAAACTGAAGTTTTTTGTCCGTTGTTTTGGATGCCGGAGTCTTGGCTTTGGCTTTGGTTTTAGCGGTTCGGGGTGCTGAGGATTTGGCGGTTCTGGCTTTGGCGGTTTTGGCCTGGGCCTTGGCGGCAGCGGCTTGCTTGCGAGGAGCTGTTTTTTTGCGAATCGTTGTCGTCTTTTTCGATGCGGCTTTTTTCATGCTCTTTTTTCCTGATTTTGCGGGCTTTTTCGGCATTTTCTTGGTTTTAGTCTTAATCTGAGTCTTCTTTTTTGTCTTCTTTGGAGCGGCCATATCAAAAATCCCTCCTTTTCCAAATAAATTTTGGAAAAATTAACTTGATTTTTAATCCATACGCAATAAAAAAAGGCGGTTCGGGAAATATTTAACCCGAACCGCCTTCAAACCCGGCACCGGTTTTACATGGTAAAAAGCCTTTCGCCGCTGATTATTTTCTCAAGAATCTTCAGCGTCTTTTCGACCGGCGCATGCATGATGTCGGACGTGTTAAAGGTGGCGCGAACCACCTCGCGCGGACAATCAAAATTGGCTTTCCCTCGACCCCCTCGTGCCTTTTTCTTATGCGTTAGATTGTACTGCCGTTGATACTCTTTGGCCTTTTCTTTGTGCATCTGATAGTACCGTCTTTGGTACTCTCGACGGGCCTCGGGGGTGGAAAGCTTGCCCTTTTTCTTATTCCTGGTTTTACTGGTTACTTCAGCGGAACCAGACGTTCTCGCCATCCCCTCCTCACTTTCGGGATTGAAGTTAAAGTTACCCTAAATATTATACTTATATCAGGTCCAACCTATCGCTAAAATAAAATAGATAATGAGCACATTACTGTCAAGCGAATTTTTTATTTTTGTCAACATTTTTGTCATAATTATTTAATTTATAACAAATTGCATAAATCTAAAAAAACAAAAAATATAACCTTTTAATTATTAGGCAATTACAGAACAATATTTTTAAATTCCCCGCTGTAAAAAAAGCCCGCCATCAGCGGGCTTTTCATTTGTATTCTTGAAATATTCTATTGCTCTGGAGTCGATCCCTTGTTCATGAAGTATTTCACTATTTCGAACATCGCCCAGATCAGGAAGATACCGAAGACAAGGAACCAGAATAACACATAACTGACCTCTCCGCTTTCCCAAGCAT
Source organism: Candidatus Zixiibacteriota bacterium (assembly GCA_016933955.1). Classification (NCBI taxonomy): domain Bacteria; kingdom Pseudomonadati; phylum Candidatus Zixiibacteriota; species Candidatus Zixiibacteriota bacterium. Next base: position 102,921 of record JAFGTT010000019.1, on the reverse strand, counting down.
TTACGGTCCAGTCATTCAAAACCTGGATTCTCTGCACGAACAATGAAATACGGCCCATGACGGTGTAACCGAACGATGCTCCGAAACCGATCATTAAGATCCAGATTCCGAAACTGGATATTCCCTTGAAAACACCGACATGCTCCTTTGAAAAGAAGAAATAAAAGAGAGCCGCCAGGGTTCCCAGAAAGATAATAATGCTGGCAATGCCGGAGGCGGTGTCAAAAACGGAGTGGCCGAAGAAGTTACTCCGGTCGATAACACCCAGCATAGCCGAATGCAATTGTTCGATCACCCTGGCCTGCATCTCCCGGGGAATAGCCATACCGGCCGCGATACCCATGTACAGGGCAATCGGCCAGCGGCTAATCCAGGACCTTTTCTTTGAAAACCGGGTCCACATCATCACCCCCAGGGCGGCCGGGATGAGATACCACCACTGCGATGAATTCACCCACAGAAAATACCAGTCGCCATCATTGAGACGGGTAAACAGATTGGGAATCAAACTCTGGTGCCATAGCACCAGCGCAAAATAACCGGCCGAAACGCCAACCACCAGGTGTTCGGCGAATTTATAAAACGGGTTATCCTTATAAAGAAATGAGAAAGTGCATAGTGTCAGGAAGGCTCCCAACGTCGTCCACAAAAATGTACTCCATTCCATCTACCATCACCTCCTATCTCATCTTATTCTTGTTACGGGTTGCCAGGAAGCCGATATTACCCATGACAATAAACAGGATAATGAGAATATGGGCGAATAGTTGGATTCTCATCCCATCCATGGCTCGTCCGGGATTATCGCATAGCATCTCAATCTGAGCCGCCCCCAGAAGCCCTGCCGCAAGTCCAAAGACTTGACCGGAACCGAGGTAGGGATACATATCGGCGCCCATAACCCCGGTCACCGCAAGAGCCAGAGGAACACCGTAGTTGCCGTGTCCGTACGTGATCCACATTTCGGCAACATTGCCGGCGGCCATATCCACCACCAGTTTGCACTGGTCGAAGTTTTTCGTACCCCGCATTATCGGGATGTTGTCAAGTGGAGTCCCGTAATAATCGGTTGGGAACGGAACCCGGAAATCAAGTCCCATAGCCTGGATCACCATCGCCGGATAAGGCTTATACCCCAGAAAGACATAATCGACTCCGTTGACGATTTCCCGACCCTGATAGAAAACACCATTATAAGTCGCGTCGTTTTTAACTGAATCCGAGATATCACGGATCACCTGATCAACCATACCCTGACCGAGATTGGAAAGCGTTCCGAAAATTACCCTGATCTTTTTTCGGAAACACAATTCTGCCAGAGCATAAGTTGTCGGGTGAAGTTCCGCCAGCGCATTGGGATCATAATCAACCGACATATAAATAATATCACCCTCTTCCAGGGCGTTAACCTTATCAAAAATTGATTGGACTTCATGGCTGAGGTTGACAGGGACTTTAAAATCCCATAAATAAGTTATGACACACACAACCGCCAAAGCGAGGAATACCCAACGCCGATCCAACGAAATCAAACGATCAAATATATTCATCCTGCCAACCCTCCTCAATCCCGGCCCAGATAGGCGCGTTCAATACCAAGAATAACTTTCAGGGCCGTGGCCACCATTCCCAGACCGACCCCAATGACAATCGCCCGTTTGGCGGCCAGGTTCGGGACATTGAGAAGCCAGACCGAGAATTTTTCCATAACCGGCTGGATCGGTCCCAGAAAAGGATTAAAACGGAGCATGATAACCAGCGCCGCAATCAACAACAGGGTTGCCAGAAGAGAGCGCGCCCGGAAAGCCCGATAGGCCGCCGAAGCTATAAAGAAGGCCAGCAACGAAAACATGGTAGCCTGAATCGGAATGACAATATACTGGTAAAAATGCACAAACATGTAATTATCCGATCCCACCGGCGTCGAAAAATGCCGAAAATAATCAAAACCAAAAAATGTCATCAAAAAAAGCCCACCCAGCGTTACAATCGAATATTGCCAATTGGGCCTTTTGTGCTTCACTTTATCCCAGGAGACTCTTATCAGCGACCAGATGCCCAACGCCAGGGCAAAGACACCGATAATCATCATCCAGTCCATAAAGAAAGCGTTTACCCATTCGGATGCCTGATGCGGAATAAAATACTGTATGATCATGGCGAATCCGAAAATAAAAACCAGCATTAATGGAAACTGTCTTTTCATCTTAATTCACCCTTTTCAACCGCTGACGTGGAAAAAATCCACGACGCCATGATAACCAAACATCAATGATATTAACCCGATTATTGCAAGTAATATCACGCCCGCCTTGGCATAGTCCTGGGCCTTTAGAGAACCCAGAAGCAGGGGCTCCCGACCGAGATAGGCCGAAGCCGCATAAAGTTCCTCGCCAATCAGGGTATAGTCGCAGGCCACCACAAAAAACGGAATTTGCGAAACTTCATCCGTCCCGGAAATCTGGATTGAGCCAGCGACAACACCGGTTTCGGCCAAAATCAATGACTCGGCATAGAACTTACCCATATACAAATTCGTCGCCGGTCGTTCACGAAGCATGACACCATTGACACCGGCGACATATGCGAACTGCTGATTGGTCACGAAATAAACCATATCCTCATTAAAGGCATCCGGGCGCCCGGCATCCATATACGCCGTCCTTACTGTCTCCTGTGCCACTGTCATAACGATCGGGTCATAGCAAGGTACGATCAAGCCGGTGCGATATTCCGCCACCTTTTTGGCTACCCGGCCCAGAATGGTGTACGACGCGATAGTGGCAATGTCCGCCGCGGTTCCCAGCCCGAGAACATACAGAATCGGTTTGCCCATCTCGGTGGCTCGACCGATCGCCTCATCGACAGCCTCGATACCGGCCAGGCGGCGGACAAAAAGCTTGGCCCCGCCTTTGGCTTTGTTGATAAAATATACCGTAAGAGACAAAAAGCCGGCCACCATCACCAGAACTGCCAGTCTCTTCCAATTAAACCACTGACCAAAAGACTGAACCGGTCCAAAGACTTCACTGTCGGAATACAGGACCATATTCAACTGGGCCGCGCCACAATCTTTGAACACCGAAGAATCGGTTGAAACGGAACGAATAACATAATAATAATCCCGCTCACCCGGAAAATACTGGGTGGTTATGGCCCGAATTTTATAATAGTAATCAACGTTATCTGGCATATAATCTCTCTCATCGGGATACATGCCGCCGATATCTTCCATTTCCGTGGTTTTGAATACTGTTTGGCGCAATTTGAACATGACGGGAGTACTATCAGCACGATATAAGGCATAACCTATGACATTATTCGCCCCTTCCCCATCGTCCGGCGATTTATGCCAGCTGACAATCAACCCATGACCATGATCATTGTCCTTATCCACTACAATTAAATCTGTCGCCGGCCGGGGAGAGATCGGGATCAACGAATCGGCTACCGATGAATCTCGTTCAATTACATCCTTAAAAGATGTTTCTTCGGTTGATACGCGACCGCGTTCCTCGAAAGGCCCCACACTCGACAGACCCCGCAAAACGGCGTATTCAATTGTCTCAACAGAATCGCTTTCCGCCGGTAAATTCCATTGAAGCACCGCTATCCTGGCACCATTCTCCATTTCAAGATCAGCCGTTAAATTGGATACGACCGCCGGCAAAGGTTTTTTTTCATTCTCATCCTGTGCCAGGACCGAACTTGCCATGATAATACAGCACAGAACTATTAACGTTTTTAGCTTCATACAAGCCTCACGCTGTTTTATAATTAAAAACTAACTTATCAGTCCCAACCAATCCTTGAAGATAAAGGTAAGACGTCCCACCAGTAATGAGACCCGCCCCATGACTGTGTATCCGAATGATGCCCCGAAGGTAATCATCAAAATCCAGATGCCCGCTTTCGAGGCCCCGCCGAAGAAACCCTTATGCTCCTTCGAGAAAAAGAAATAAATCAAGCCACAGAAAACGCCGATGAAGATTACCCAGTTACTCAGTATCATCGTAAACTGACCGGTGGAAGCCAAAGAGAAGTCCGAGAAGAATGGCCCGACACCCTTCCAATCCACCAGAAGCGGCAAAAAGGTATTGCTTACCTGGCTGATAAAATCAGTCCTCAGATACCTTATCAGGTTTAACCCGGCTGTGGTCCCGACAATCCAGGCCAGCGGCCAGCGGGACACCCAGACCAGTTTGGCTGACAGCCGCATCAGCAACATTATCCCCAGAATAAGCGGAATAAAATAAGCCGGGTGAAAGCCTTTATACGGAACCCCAAATATGCTGGACAGATGGGGCGAGATATTGGGAAAAAGATTGCCGACAATCGTTGACCAGAAACCGACACACATCCAGTAAGCTGCCGATACACCCACAAACAGGTTCTCGGCGAATTTATAATAGGGATTGTCTTTGTATAAGAAGGAAAATATGGCCAGGGTCAGAAAGGCCGCAAAAGTAATCAGAAAACTGTCACGCATTGAAAACCAGAGCCCGGTTTCGGCCTCGTGAATCGCCATTCCTTTAATAGCCCAGCTCAACCCGAAAAGCACGATAACCGCCGCGAGTATAATAAGGGATATTGATTTTGCACGGTTCATATCAGCCGCGTTTCCTCCTCGAGATGAAGAACGAAATATTACCGATCACGATAAAGGCGATAATTATCAGATGCGCCAGGGTCTGCGGGCCCATCATCTTAATTCCCGGAGTCGGCGACGCTTTGAAACGGGGATAACGTCTCATCAACTCCGACTCATACTCCGCTGCTCCCTTGATACCGCCCAGCAGACCGAGCATCTGCCGGGGATAATATGGGTACAACAAAGGCGCCGAGACCGCTGCACAACCACCTGCAGTGGGAATATCGCCCGGGGCGCCGGCAAACAGAACCCATTCCTTGACGCCAGGATAACCGCCACCGATGGAAATCAGCAAATCCATATCCCTGAGAGATTTTATTCCATGGAAAATTGGTACCGAGTCGAGATTCACGCCCGAAACATCGGTTAAATACATTTTCCTTATATCCGTGATAATGACATTAAGAACGCCCGTTCCCCCGGCCTTATATCCTATATTGATGTAATCTACGCCGTTACGCTTCTCTGGAAATTCGGTTTTAATAATCGAATCGATGGCGGTCGCGGCCAGCGATTGCCCGGTGGCCCAGAGCGCCATGATGTACAGCTTATGGCCCTTGGTCAGGCAGTGCCGAATAAAGGCATTGGACATCGGATCCACTTCAGGGGCCATCGACGGCCCGTAATCGTACGACAATAGTACTTTTGATCCGGGCGGCAGACTGTCAATCTTGTTAAAAACATTCATGACAATCGGAGTGGCTTTTTCCGAAAAAGTAATATTGAACAGCAACGGGATTGAAACTGCCAGACCGACAAAAAGAAAAATAACCCGCCGTTCCACCTCCCGGCCTTTCAAAGATAGAATCAACAGCCAGAGCAAACCGGCTCCGATAACAATCAGGGATATAATCAAACCCAGGTTACTCATTATCGGACCCCAAATGTGTACGTTCCACTCCCAGTATCAATCTCAGCGACATCGAAACCACTCCCAGAGCGATACCGATCATGATGGCCCGCTGTCCGGCCAGGTTGGGCGAAGTCATAATCCAGATGGCCATCTCCGGAATTCGCAGAAGCGACAGGGAATCGGGAATCCAGCTGGTGGCATAAACTCCCAGAGGCGTCCGCCCCAGCAGGATTACGAATGACGCCACCAGCAAAATCGTGGCATCACGATTCTTGGCCCGGAAGGCCCGATACGATGCCGAGGCGACATAAAACGCCAGCAAAGCATACATGGTTGCCCCGAGCGGATTGAAAATCCAGTCATACATGATCTGGAACATCGAACCCGGGGCGGCCACATCGGCCGTAATTCCACCCGGGTTGAAAAGCTTGAACAGCCCGGCTATCAGCATCAGCCCGAAACCGGCAATCGTTACGATGGAAAATCCCCAATCGGGGCGGCGTTTGAATATTTTGTCTCCATGAACCCGAATAAGGTTGCCTCCGCCCAGGAAAAAGGCGAACACGGCAATAATATCGAAATAAAGAGAAAAATCCTCGCCCAGCGTCTCAATCGGTGGGAAAAAGACCGAGACAATAAGGACAACACCGACAATCAGCGTAATTAAAAGCGGGATTTGTCTCTTCAAACCTTCATTACCTCATCAATTCGAAATGGTAAAGAATCGTTGCATATACTCGGCCAGTTTAAAAAACAATGAACCGCCCCAGGCTTGCGAAATAGTCTCGCTCAGGACACCCAGAATGATAGCGGCCATGGCAACGGACTTGCCCACATCCTGACCTTTAAGGGAACCCAGTTGTTTGGGATCATTGGACAGGTAGGCCGAAGCGGCAAAAAGCTCCTCGCCAATCAGGGTATAATCGCAGGCGGCCACGAAAAATGGCAATTGAGCCGGCATGGCCGTCCCGCCGATCTGAATCGCCCCAATCGAATTACCCGTCTCAGCCAGAATCAGCGACTCGGCAAAGAAAGCGCCAAGATAAAAGCAGGTGGCCGGCTTTTCACGAACCATAATTCCATCGACCGCCGCCACATAACCGAACTGCTCATCGGTAATATAGCGAACCATGTCGTCATTATATGCATCCGGACGACCGACGGCCGCATAAGCATCTCGTATGGTTTCACGCGCGGTAGTCATGACAATCGACCGCGACACCGGCATATTAATCTTTATATCGTACTCGGCCACCACCTTGGCCACCCGCGCGAGAATGGTGATCCCGGCAATTGTCTGGACATCATCCATATCATTAATGCCGGGGACAAACAGAATTGGACGGCCCATTTCGGTAGCCCGGCCAATAGCTTCATCGACCGCCTCAAGACCGGCAATTTTGCGAATAAATAATTTTTTCCCGCGCTTGGCATGGGCGATAAAAAATATCACCGAACCGCAGACTATGAAACCGATGATAAACAGGTTAAGAAGATTCCAGTTGATTATCTCGGTATTCGGAATCACCGGATCGGCCTCAATGAATGCCGATGCTCCGGCTTCCAACGTGGTGGCGATTTTATAGGTATAGACATCGCCCGATTTTACATCCTTATCAACAAAAGTTCCGAAACCGGGTGGAACCGAGGCAATTAAAATAAATTTCCCGTCTCCGCCATGCGACCGGTAAATATCATAGCCGGTCACCCGTCCCGAGCCATCATCATTTACCGACAATTTCCAGCTCAAATCCACGGCCTCGCCGCGATCGTACTCGTGATCCAGAGCCATGAATTCCGAAACCGGAACCGGAAGCTGAACCTGCATGGCCGTATCGACAACCGATGAATCCGTTCCCTGGGCATTAATCATCCCGGTCGCCAGAAAAAAGATAATTGTGAATAATGGAATTATATTGCTGTGAGGCCTATGAAATTTAACGTAATAATCCATCACTATTGAATCATTCCCAGCCAATCCCCGAAGATGAAATCCATACGCCCGATCAGAAGCGACATACGGCTCATAACCGTATAACCGAACGAGGCCCCGAAGGTAATCATAATGACCCAGATACCGACCTTGGCCATCCCTCCAAAAGCACCTTTATGCTCCTTCGAGAAAAAGAAATAAACCAGGCCGGTGAAAGTCCCCACCACCACAACTATATTGCCGACAATTTGCTCGAATGATGCCGAGAACATCGGTTGACCGTAACTGGAGCTGAAGAAGGGAAGAATCGAATTTTGAACCTGAGCCATGACATTCGATGAGAAATAGTTCATCAGGTAGAAACCCGAAATGGATCCGACCACAAACGACAAAGGCCAGCGGGAAATCCACCCGATCTTGGGAATTAATCGCAACAACATCATAAAACCCAGGACGGCGCCGACCAGAAGCATATAGTCGCCATGCTCGCTTATCCCGATATATAACTTGCCATACAGGTTATCCCAGAAAGATATGACAAACCAGTAACCAGCCGATATCCCCACAAAAATCGCTTCACTCACCTTGTACCAGGGATTGTCCTTGTATAAAAAGGATATAATCCCCAGAGTGAAAAACGCCGCCAGCCAGGTTCCAAAAATTTCCATATCTATATCCTCAAGCGGTCCGGTTATTTTGACCGCCTATTGCTTCTTCTTCGTTTCCTGTTTCCGACCCATGAAATAGGCCACATTGCCAATGATAATAAAGGCAATCACGATAACATGTGAAAACGACTGCGATACCATGAATTTGGTGCCTTTGCCGAGAACACCGGTTACCTTCTCGAACTCGGCGGCCCCGTTGAGCCCGCCCAGTAGACCGGTCAACTGGCCGGCTCGCAGATAAGGATAAACCTGAGGCGCCTGAACAGCAGTATTACCCGCTCCCAGTTTAACCCCGTAACGATCCACTGCGACCTGAACCCATTCAATTGTTCCGGGATATCCGGCCGAAAGGTTAAATGAAAAATCAATATTGTTGAAATTTGTAATATTTCTTACCAGCGGTAAGGAATCATAAGGCGTCCCATAGTAATCGGTCGAAAACATACTGCGGAAGGATCCGCCCATACGCTGAATGACAAACTCATTGCCGGTCTGAAACCCAAGATTGACATAATCGATACCATAGCGGATGTTTCTTGAAGCCATCTCGGGACGATCAAGTATTTTCTGAATAGCCAGTTCAGCCTGCTGCGGGCCCTGAGGCCAAAGACCCATGACAATGACCTTTAAATCTCTTCGAAAACAAAGTAGAAAAAACGATTCCGCCATCGGTTGCAGTTCCGGAGCTGAGGGCGGGTCATAATCCAGCGAAACCAGGACTTTTGAACCGGGTTGCAATGCCATGACAGCATTGTACAACTCCTCAACCTCCGGCGACAGTTTGATATCCTGCCGAATGGACATGAAAAACGGCAGGACCACGGCAATTCCTACAAATAAAAACACCGTTCTCCGGCCAAATACCTGGCCGCGGATAGTCTTTATCAAAATATAAAGGAGAACCAGTCCGATAATGCCGATCAGAATCAATGATACGGTCGGCGAAAAAACCACTGGTTCGGTGATGACAAAATAAAATACCAGGGCCAGTATCAGTACGCCAAGGTATACTATCAGATCCTGTTTCATCATTCACCCCCCAGATGAGCCCGTTCGATACCGAGAATAACTCGAAGCGAGGTCGAGACTATTCCCAGGGCAATCCCGATCATAATCGCCCGCTGACCGGCGGCATTGATATAATTCATAATCCAGGTGGCGATTTTGGATGGCAGAACGGCATCCGGAATCGGCAGACTTATCAGTCCGGCCACCTTGGTTACCAGAGCATCACCCACCGGTACCCGCCCGATCATGACAAAGAAAGCCGCTACCAGCAGAAGCGATGCCTCCAAATTCCTGGCCCGGAAAGCTCGGTACGAGGCCGAAGCCACAAAAAAGGCCAGAAGTGCAAACATCGTGGCCGACAAGGGTGTGTAAATGAATCGGTAAAGCCAGTCAAAATTGGTTCCAAGGTCCCGGAAATCCCGACCGCCGCCGAAGCCAATTACGACAATAAGTGCAAATGAAAGAATAATGATAATCGAATAACCCCAGTCCCTTCTTTTTTTGTATACCTTATCAAATGAAATTCTCATCAGGTTGAGAGCCCCCAGCCAGATGGCACAGGCTCCGATAATCGAAAACCAGTCGGAAAACCATCCATTCAAATTATTAAAGGGATAATGAGGAATAAAATACTGGATAACATAGACAAACCCGACCACCGCGGTAATAATTAACGGAATCTCACGACGCATATCGGAATCCTTCTTCCCTATTCACCAATAACCCTGAAAAAGCCGGAAAACTGGAATAATCCGAACGTCTCCAGGACAACACCAACAATGATCGATACCAGAATGGCCGCTTTGGCCAAATCCTGACCTTTAAGCGAACCCAGAAGGCGCGGTTCACGCGAAAGATAGGCCGAAGCCGCGAAAAGTTCCTCACCGATCAGGGTATAATCGCACGAGGCCACAAAAAACGGCAACTGCGAGGGCTGACCGGTACCGGCAATCTGGATCGCCCCGATTGAATTTCCGGTTTCTGCCATAATCAGCGACTCGGCGAAAAACGCCCCCATATAAAAAATCGCCGCCGGTCTTTCACGGACAATCATTCCGTCGATAGCGGCGGCATATCCAAACTGGTCATCAGTCAGATAATGAACCTGATCTTCGTTATAGGCATCCGGTCGACCGGCTTTACTGTATGCTTCCTTGACAATTTCCTTGGCGGTTACCATTACCAGCGAACGACAGGTTGGAACCTCGATCCATGTTTCATATTCCGCCGCAATCTGGGCCACTCGACCCAGAATGGTAATCCCCGCAATCGTCTGGACATTATCCATATCATTGATTCCGGGGACATAAAGAATCTTCCGGCCCATTTCCGTAGCCCGGCCAACTGCTTCATCAACCGATTCCAGACCGGCGATTTTCCGGACATAAAGGTTGCGTCCGGATTTTGCCATCTGGATATATATGAATATGGCCAAACAGACAAACAGCGTTCCGACAAAGACATTTATTCGCTCGAAATTGAACCACTGGGCTGATGATTTCACCGGTCCGACTATATCCGAATCGGCCGACACGCTCCACAGCAGCCGGCCATCTTCCTTCTTTTCATTAACCGCCGCGACTTTATAATAGTATTCGACTTTGTCTTCGGTGGCATTGTCAATAAACTGCCCGGTCCCGGATGATACATCGCCAAGATTCTCGAATTTGCCCCGTGGGTCAGTCCCTCTCAGGATTACATATCTAACCACTTTGCCGCCCTTATAATCGTCAATAGACAGACTCCAATGGATTCTGATGGCTCCCCCCTCATCATTGGGATTGTCACGGACTTCCACATTTTTAACGATCACAGGCGTAACATCGGGGGGAACAACGGATATTGTATCATTCGCGGTAAATGCGGAATCAGATGATTCCTGGGCCAGAGTAAGGCCATGACTGAACAAGAAAATAAAAAAACCGACAAAAACGATTTTTAGATTCAAAGCGGTACTCTCTCTTATCCCAAAAAAAAATCACAGACCCATTGAACGCCTGTGAGATCTCTCGTCGTTTACATCATGAAGCCACATTATATTGAATCATATTATCATTATCAAGCACAACGTTCATCCGCTGCAATCCAAGTTAATGAATGAATCTAACCATAGTAATTAGCAATGTCAAGCCAAAAATGCCCGCCCGGATTTCAAACCATTATGCCCTGATCATGATTGAAACTCATAAAATAAATAAAATACATTCAATAATTCGATATGTAATCCCCCAAAAAAACCACCGGAATATTTCATCATCTCTCCGGGAATAGTAATAAAAAAACAGCCCCCCATCATCAGGCCCATCTTTATTTAATTACCACACTTTCAGCATCGTCAGGTCAGGCGGAAGAAAACGATTATATCGCCTTGTACCCGAGTTTTCCCAGGCAACCATTCAGGAAGGTTAAACATTTCATATTATATTGTTCAACAAAGACTTATAGCAAGACGTGTTTTGATCATAAGGGTCTCAGCCAAAGTATCTTTATTTCCCGTATCAGTAATAAAAGACCAATCAGAGCTTGACAGATGGGACTTAATTGGTTAGAATAAAATCGTGTTTAACCAAGGTGTCTTTGCAGAAATGTTTCCTTTAAAAAGCCAGTAAGATATATTCGCTCTTATTTCAGGAGACATTTCAAGCAAAAGAAGTTACCAAATCAGGAGTATACCATGCAAGGTAGCAAACTTTATGTCGGCAACCTCAATTATGGTGTGACGGCCGAGCAGTTGCAGGAATTGTTCGCCGCCTACGGTGAGGTGAAAAGTATCAACGTTATCGAAGGTAAAGGCTTTGGTTTCGTTGAAATGTCGACACCCGAAGAAGCCGAGAAGGCCAAAGCGGAACTGGAAGGAACCGATTTTAAAGGTCGGACGTTGAGAGTCGATGAAGCTCGTCCGAAAAGGAATGATCGGGGTCCCAGAAGAGATACGCGGAGATAATAGTCCGGGATCTTGTACCGGCCGTGATTTTGCTGAGACTTGTTTGGATTCGATACTCGTACTGCTGATTTCCGGGTAACTTTAACTGTTCTTTTCTGGCAGTCCATCCAGCAGCAGAATCCTTGATGGATTCCGGAATTATATTATTCCGGTGAATTTATCAAATTCAGTTCGGTTGGAATCTATTGAACCGGGTCTATGGTTATGCCCGCGTACTAAAACTTCAGCCGAGCGGGATTATTAATCGCAATCATTTCCTTGGCGGTTATATCCAACAGAACCTGCCACCTAATAAAGATTTTTCAGCCGGATTTTTAGTTCCCGCTCCTTGCCGTCACGCATTATTCCCACATTATATTCGGTACCCTCGGCGGCTTTGAATAAATCATGAAGTGCCTGGAGATTTTTCAGATATTCCACTTTCAGCTTATTCACAGACAAGATGATATCTCCGACCTGGAATTCCGCCTTTTGACCGGGTGTCCCCGGTGAAATAAAATGAACCACAGGACGACCATTTTCCCGCCAGATTTGCAGGCCGCTCTTATCCTCAGGAAATTCCCGGCCGAAATCTTTCCCTCTTTCCACTATCATTTTCTGATTCTTATAATCAAGATAAAGAATGAAATTCCGCATTATGGAATTGCCCAGATTGCCGGTCATCTCACCGGATCGAAAGGCCCCTTCCATCTCATTCATGGGAATATCGATCAGTGGTTTTAAAATCCTGAATCCGGCCAATTCCAGATACTCGAATTGAACCGTCCGCTCCCGAAACTCCCCGCCGGCTCCAAGGCCGACACGATCCACTCCCCGGCCTTCCTGCAAATTGTGTTCGCGGGCATAAGGGTAATGAAAACTTATGGTCGAGGCCCCCAGATCGACATTCCAATCCCCATCGTAGCGGCCATCCACGGTTATGGGAATATGGAAATCATTGCCATGAAGGGGCGCATCCAGAATCACCCCGGGGCCGTCATATTCGAAATGATCGGGATCATAAAAGGTCAGCATTTCTCCGGCATAGTCGACCCGCGTAATAAATCGCGACAGAAAATCATATCCCAGAATTCCGACCACATCAATATCAAAATGATCGAAAATTTCTCCCAGATCAAGAGCGGCCACTTGCTGCGGTTCGAATTCAATATCTCCCAGGCGATATGACGGCAGAGTTGCAAAAGAAAAATCGACGGTATTCCCGGCTCCCGAGCCCTTCATACTTCCCTCCAAATCCACCCCGATTTCTCGAGCGTAGCGGCTTGAGATAACCGACATCTGCGCCCCGGTATCAAGAATCCATATTCTTTCACGACCGTTAATATTGACCATTAAATAAATATGGTTTTCAATATATTCAAACGGGATATCAGCCGATGCTCCCCCGGATAAAAAGCGATAATCCCGAACATCCTCACCGGGCGGATCGAACAGAGCCGGGTCAATTTCAATATCGGACCGATATTCGGTAATCTGGACCTTTATTTCCTGCCCGACCGGTTGAATATTCATCTCCTGGCAAAACGGAATCAAAAGCCCATCGACAAAACGATAATCCGAGAATTTCGTAATGACTTTTTCGTCGGGCGTGATACTGACCGATTTGCTTTTAATAAAATCATCGACAGGATAATACTCGATCAGAGTGTCATTATTAACGCTGTTCGTGATTCGGATAACATAACAGGTCTTTCCGTCAATGGCTTCGCTTCCCATAAAAAACAAATCAAAAATATTGGACCCGGGATCGAGAAAATCGAATTCATTCATCAGACGCGAAATCTCCCGTCTTTTCAGAGTCGCTTTATCCTTGTTTATGGTTACTTTACCATTGGTATCTAACTCCCAGCTGAAACGGCCATTATCCCCGGTTGTCTTTCTGAGAACCTGCAGATCCAGCTCCGTCCGTTCCCGATCCGGACGCCCGGTCCAGTTTTTCAGAGTTCCTGCCAGCCCGGGCATGGTAAAGGTGGCTTCGAAGTAACTGGTTTGTTCGCCTTTCAGCCGTTCCAGTCCACCGATAGCCTGAACATATCGCCCCATTATTTGATAAGGATCCGAAAGAGGGGTCGTATTATCCCCGATAGCCACATTGAACGGAATAATCAGGCCAAGACATAATCCGATGATAATGTTCTTCATAATGACGTCTCCATGAATCATTGTGCATTCCCCCGACCGGCAATTACATCTATTTCATTCTCACTGGCCGGGCCATAAATCCTATCCGCCAATATAATGTTATGACGTATTTCAAGCTATAAAGATTCATGGAACAAAACGCAGGCATAAAAAAACCGGGGTCGATGACCCCGGCTCAATTTCAACTTCGAGTTTTACGGAATGAAATTATTTGTAAATTTCCGTAAGGCGTTTGCTGATATCACGATGTTCGATATCATCGGTCGGTTTCAATGGCGAAGGCCAGGCATCACCCGTACCGACATAAATATCGAACCAGTCGCTGGCGTAACTGATAATCGCACCCCTGACATATTCACCGGTAATATTGCCGGATGAGGCATCGGGGGTCGGTCCGTTAATGGCCACAATATTGAATTCAAAATAACCGTTATACTCGGTTTCCGTACCGGCAAGAGTAAAGAATGTGTCACTGGTTGCATAATAGGCATCATGACTATCATGGGTGCCGTTGGAATCATAGCTGTAATAATAGTCAACCAGATACCATTCGGCATTGTCCACCGGGTGCCAGTCGATTTCAATCGGATCTTCGGCATCAATAGTATCATAAGGAGAACTGGATGCCCAGCCGATAACCTCAGGCACGTCATCTTCGCAATCCAGAAGGCTGACCGTACAGGACGATTTTCCGCCTGAAGTGTATATTTCAATCGTGACATCATCACCGGATTCCAGAGAGCCCTGGTCTTCTTCATAATGGGCCTGGCCCATCATAAGGCCTTCGCCATAGCCGATCTGAATTTCGGCTTTTTCATCCTCGATCAGGATTGAATCAATATCGGGTTCCAATCCTTCAATATCAAAAATGTAACTGTAGAAATATAAATATCCCTCACACAGCGCGGTCTGGCCGAACATCATAGCCACCTGCTTGCTGCCGACCGGATCGTCGTCATCATCACCGCAGCCGACAAACGTAAAAGTCGTCAGCAGGAGAAGACTCGACGCGAGAATCAATAGCTTCCTCACTTTACCTCCTGTTGTTTGCAGATAATAATCTACCTTGATTATTAATGTTTTTATATTCTTTTCGGCCGAATTAAACGAAATTTTAAATTTTTACACAAGATTAAAAATTAAAAAATCACCCCGCTTTTATTTTGAATTTGTAAAATGATAAAATCCCGTTTTACTTAATCTGATATGTTTTTTCAAGAAAGTCGCTTATTCCGGATACATACATATCCTTATCCAGCAGGAAGCCGCCGTTATGATCACCATAAATTTCCGGAAACATCTTCGGCTCCGGCGTCTTTTCATATATCTTCTGCCCGTGTTTAAACGGTATCAGATCATCATCCGGGCTGTGAATTACCAGAACCGGGCAGGATATGTTTTCCACATACCGAGCTGTTTCATAGCGAAACCGGCTTAAAAGCCGAACCGGTAAATAGGGGTACATATCCGCGCCCATATCGAGAATCGAGGTGAAAGCCGATTCCAGAATCAGTGCCTTCGGTTTAATTCGCGAAGCCAGATTGGCCGCCACTGCACCACCCAGTGAACGTCCGTGAATAATGATCTGCTCCGGAAGAAATCCTTTTTCCCGGATCAGGAAATCCCAGGCCGCTTCGGCATCAAGATAGGTCCCCACCTCCGATGGTTCGCCGCCGCTTTGGCCATAACCGCGATAATCGAATATCAGGCAGTCTAAACCCATCTCATGAAAGATTTCCAGCGTTTGCAGGCGATGCGATATATTACCCCCATTGCCGTGGCAGAACAAGATCACCGGTGATAATTCCCTGGAGTGAATAAACCAGCCCATCAACTCCACCCCGTCTCGAGTCTTGAAGGTAATATCCTCGTACACAAGCCCCGCCGTCTCCGGGGTTGATTCGATTTCACGGGAAGGAAAATACACAAACCGCGCCTGGAACGCCATCAGAAGAACGGCCATGATGATATACAACAACAGCCCGACCAGAAGCAGACCGCCGAAAATCCAGAAAATCTTACCGGTCAAAATATACATCGTCAATCCCATTCATAACCCATCGGGGATACGGAATACAGGAGCAAACCTTGCATTATACGGTATCGCGAAATTTATGCAAGACCAAAGGATTAAATTTGTCATAGATTACATACAATCCTGAGTCCTGGGAAGCGTGGCGAAAGGCTATTGACAAAATCCCAAAAAGAGCGATATTAAAAGAGGAAGGAGTTGTCTATGAATCTAAAACTGGAGATCGAGGATCCGGTAGGGCATCTCGTCCAATGGATGGAGAAGGCGGGAAATCCGCCGTTCAGCCAGATGAGCCTCGAGGACAAGGATCCGGCATTAAGCGAACTGCATCCGGATCAGATTCTGAATCCGAAAAATTTCGACCGGAACAGGAAATACCTGCCGATATGGTACCCGGGGAGCCCGGAGGAATTCGACAAAGAGATAAGGGCAGCGGTGAACGAAGTGTACAGAACCATGAGAGAGGATCTGAACCTTCCCCACGACGACCAAGAACTGTTGAACGTGATAGCCCTATCTTTACTGGATATGTTTCAGAATATCCAGGACGAGCGGGCTCAAAACATCCAAGACAAATAGTCGTAACAAAGAATGCCATTGCGGCCGGCCTGCCAGATATATCCAAAGTAATGGCCTCGATCCGTCATTCACTCCCCGGCCACCATACCGCCCCATTCCGTCACGGTAAAATTGGTTCTCTCGAATGGCGGTATTTCCGGTTTCTCCAATTGCACCATCTTCGAAACCGGTTCGAATATCAGCCACAGGCGAAGAATATTATCCGGTCCGGGAGTTACCTCCAGCGGGCAGATATGATCGACCGCTTCATTAAATAGCGGGTAAACCGCGAAATAATCCGCCGCTGGAAGATTGACCGTCCAGTATTCGACAAAATCACTGATTTCTTTTTCATTAAATCCGCAGTTTATCAAAAGACTGTCATAAAAGGCGGGTAAATCACCGGACGCCAGACACCAGCCTTCCTCCGGTTTGTCATAGCTGACCTCGGCCTCATAAAAGAGAAATCCCTCGGTTCCGGGTATGGAGCCGTCGGGATAAGCAGTCACCCGCCACCCATCGCTGTAATCCGGAAGCGAGGCGGTGATATACCCGTTGGGATTAATCCGGACACTCACTTCGCTTTCCTTCTCCGGATACAGGTAAATATTCGGCTTGCGCACTACTCCATCCGGGGTTACCGTAATTTCATTACTGATCCGGCGCGATTCCGCTCCGAGCGTGTATGGTAAACCGCCCAGCGTGAATCCGATCCCGAAATTAAAAGAATGATCATCGGGAAAGGTCCATTTATCATATGAGAAATATAAATATGGGTGGAAAATGTCGATCAGACAGGCCAGACGAGCCGAAAGCGAATAAATCTCATAATCATGATTAAGCCAGTCTTCATCATAACGGCCATGCAGGTAACGAAAATCATAACCGATTCCCAGTTTATCCAGCCGGTGCAGAGCACCAATACCGCCATACAGGGGACTGCTTATTTGATTAAGACAATCCCGGTTCAAATCGGAAAAAATACCGGCATATACCTGAAAATCACCATACCTAACCCCCCCGTTGATATCCAGGCAGGGATCAAACCCTAACTCTTCGTCCGCAAACGGTGTTGACAATGTCACGCTGGAAAACAGGTATGATTTTTCAAGCGTCAATCCCATCGAGGCCATATTGATTCTGCGATAACTGGTTCGGATTTCATTGATACCATCAAAGTCATTAGTTGATTCTTCCACTCTGTAATACTCATATTTGGAATTCGATGAAGTTATGTTTGCCCGGATATCCAGAAATGGCGCGGCATTATCAAAAATCCAGAGTGGTTCCGAAAATGACGCGGTGCCTATCATCGAAACCAGAATCAATGCCGGAATTGCTAAACGGAATAATCTCAACATGATTCCCTCCCGAATCAAATTTTATCTATCCAAATTCCATGACGAAATAGCGAACCCAAACATTCATTAAAAATCAGTATTTATTTCGATCGGATATTGAATTTTTTAAACCAGTTAAAACCAAACTCCTCGATAATCCGCACGAATTCCTCATTATCGGCCGTCATTTCATCAGCGCAGTAATGCAAACCGAAATATATCTGGGCGGGCCGGATACAGCCATTTTCCCGGATCCGGGCCAGACATTTTTCCGCGAATTTCTCGCCATGAACCCTCCGGCACACCTCGGCCATCCTCGTCATCCGTTCCTCGGTGATTTCCCATTTCCAGGTCGGATATTTTGTGTCGAAGGCTCTCCGTAGTTCTTCATCGTCCGGGTCACGATATTTTTCGTCATGCACGATCATATCTATCCCCAGTTTCCGGGCCCGTTGCGGACGCACCTTGGGATAACCAAGACAAAGCAAAACCACCGGGAAAACCATTTCAGGGAGCCTGCATATTTTCTTAAGATCCCGGAAACACTCCAGCACCGTCCCGATATAAACCGAACCCAGCCCCATCGCATCGGCGGCGGTGACAATATTCTGGGCCGTGATAATAACATCCTGGAATGAAATCCAGAACTGCCGGAACTGTTCGGCCGCCGTAAATGGCGCCATTTCCAGCTCGGCCCACCGGTTCAGACGGTGCAGGTCGATACAGAATAGCAGGTTGCTCGAAGCTGAGGCGATCCATGGCTGATCTCCACAGAGTGATGCCAGTTTTGCCCTTGTCTCCGGTCGGTCGATTTTAATGATGGAATAGGGCTGAAGATTGCCCCCGGTCGGGGCATGAATTCCGGCTTCAAGAATTTGGTTCATGACCTTATCATCAATCGGACGATCCTCAAAGGCCCGGCAACTGGATCGTTCACATAAAAGTCGCATGGTTTCATTGGGATACTTCTGGTTACTATGTCCCGATGATTCCCGTGACGAATTATGACCGCAGCATTTTTCATTATCGGACATATCGCATATCACTCCTTCCGACATATCAGCAAACAGCTTAGAGGCAGTTTACCGTTATCCAGAAGATGCTCGAATTCACTGGATATATCATGGGCATATTCGTTGAATTCGGTAATCGTAATACCATTTCTGATTATGGCATTCATTATTTTGTAAAGTGGTTGGGTAAAATTATACATCGTTTTGGAGCTATACCTCGATTTCCCGATATAATCGATCCCGGTGTTTTCCACCCATGGCTCCTCCCGAAAATAGGAGTGTACCAACCGGGCCGGTTCGGCCTTATCGAATTCCTTGTCTCCCTGTAATGCCAGCATGTAAACCAGCGGATGCTGTTCGTAGATAACCAGAAATCCGCCGCTTTTTAGCATCCCGGCCACCACCGTAAAGAATCTCTCAAGGTCCGGCATCCAGGGAAGCGCGCCGATGGAAATATAAATCAGGTCGAAGGCGGCGTTATATTCCGGTCCGATATCATAAATATCGGTTCGGACAAAATGGCCATTCAAACCGGAAATTTCAGCCAGTTCGCATGCTTCGGCTATGGCCTCATCGGAAATATCGAATCCGACTCCCGAAACCGCTCCCAGGTTAAGCATCGACAGCAATTCCCGTCCGTTGTTGCAGCAAACCTGCGCCACATTTTTGTCCGCAATCCCGAGTTCTTTGAATTTCAAGGTTACAATATCATCGAGAGTGGAAAAACCTTTTTTCCTGAAAGCCTCCTTCAGGTCAACCCGGCGGGCTTTCCGATGAATTGGAGTGACTTCATTCCAGGCCTCACGATTAGCTTCAGTGTATTTCTTAATATCCAAATCATCATCCTTTCGCTCTATTTCGATGGGAATATAGTGTCAATTGAAAAAAAAGAAAGACTTGTCTTGCGGACTTTAAAAAGTAATTATCAAAATCGGAATATAATCGATATCGGATTTATGGTCGTTTCCGCACGGCTTGTTCGTACCGCCGTATAAGTTCTTCCAGCCGGCCGCTTCGATTCAGGATAACAGCCACCCCGAATTCCAGCAAGAAGATATAGAGGATCAGGTTGATTCCGGCAAAAACAGAAATATCCAGAATTATTCGGATGATCAAACCCAGCGCCAACCCCATCAAAATCCCCGTCATCAGGCGTCTGAAGTTGTTGCTGCGGGAGCGATTCAACTCATGAAAAGTGAAATCGAAAACAGCCGGAAGCGGCAGTAGAACGGCCGCCATCAGAATCCCTAAAGCTTCCATCGGTTCCCGTGGCAAACTCCAGATCAAAATCATGACAATCCCGATTAGAATACCGAAACAGCGGACACATATTCTGACCCGGCCAACCCTGAAAGTGCGGTCATAGTCGCAGGGCGGGTGATGCGAAACGAGCATACTCCACCGAATGGGACCTTGTTCGGAATGGTTCCCGCGGCAATGAAAACTATTTGTCAAATTATTTACTATCTGGAAAATGAAAGCCTATTTCATTTCCTCTGCCTTGGCCGGGCTGAAATTGTCGCCCTGGCAAATCGGGCATTTTTTCTTTTTCAGCCAGTAGTACGGCAGATAAAAAATTCCGCACAGAAAAATAAACACCAGCCAGTTGAAGTCTTTCTTGGGGACGACATTGCGTTTGCAAAGGTTGCACCACATGGGACTGGACATAGCACCTCTCCTTATTCTATCAAGTGTATTTTCCCTGTGCTCTCATTGTGTAAATAAATATTATCCGAATCGGATAAATATAACACGTATTTAATAGATTATTCCTGCAAAAGCAAATTGTTTCTTTTCCGGGAACATTAAACAGGATGTTAACGGTAATTAATTTCCGTTTTTAACCGGAGCCTGACCCTGGGTCCCCGAATCAAAAATGAATTTCCATGAACCATCGGCCTGCTTTTTCCATATGGTTACATAATTACCGGAACCTGTTTTAACGTTACCCGATGTATCCGTCATGGACATCTCCCAGTTGCCGATTGTATATCCCATATCGCCTGATCCGGCCATCTCGGCCATAATTGGTTCCCATTTCAGGACAGCTCCGGCCGGATAATTATCAAAACTCCTGTTAATGGCTTCCCGCCCGATTATCGGAGCCGATCCGCCGCGCAACATGACGGCGCTATCATCCATATAAGCATCAAAGGCATACGCCGTCCCTCGTTCAACCGACAGGGAAGAAAAGTCCCGGTCAGCCTGAAGTATCTTTTCTTTTTCCACGGAAATATTCATATTATGACCGCACCCCGTTATAATTGTTAAAAACACCACCAGACATAATAACCTGTTCATGGTATCTCTCCTGTTTTTATATAATTCAATATCTTGCCGACTATTGGAATACCGTGGAAAAACTAAAAAATCGCCAGCCAGACGAAGGCCGCTATCATCCCGATCGCAATTACGACTTTGATCAATCCCCCGGCCAGAAAACCGATAAAACTCCCCAACCCCGCCTTCAATGCCACGTCGGCATCCTTGCCGATCATTATCTCGAATAGAAAAGCCCCGGCGAAGGATCCGATTATCATTCCCAGAAGAACCATCGCCCCCAGCATGACACTGACCGCGATTCCCGCTATGGTACCTATAAAGGCTCCGATCATACCGATTATCGATCCGCCCATTTTCTTCACGCCCAGCGTGGTCGTTACCCAGTCCAGGAACAACGTCACGAGCGTTAAAATCCCGAATATCAGTAGAGCATCGCGGTTGATTGTCGCGAAATCGGTGAGCAGGGCATAGATAAAAATGGCGCCGAAAATAATTGGTACCCCCGGGATAAGCGGCAGAATTGTACCTACCAGTCCGATCAGCATGATTATCAGTGCCAGAATAAAATAAATGATTTCATACCAGGGCATTGATTACCTCGTACACCCCTATTTATAATTTCGCAGGACCGGCTGTGTCTCTGAATTATCATGATATTAATCAGGAATTTCAAACCAGTTCCCCTCGTGCCACCATATATACCCGGCCGCCAACCCGAACATCAATACCATTCTCATAGATTTCTGCCTTCAGGTTCAAAAGCGACGGCCGCTTGATTTCGAATCCCTGTTCGACCTTGATATTAATCGCATTCGACCCGAAATAACCGTGTTTTACCAGATACCCGGCCAGACAACCGTTGGCGCTTCCGGTGGCCGGATCCTCAGGAATTCCATGAAAATCGACAAACACCCGGACATGCAACTGGTTTTTGGATGATTCCGTTTCCGGAGCGAATACCAAAATCGCATTGGCCTCGGTATCTTTCACGATCTCGCCGAAAACATCAAGATTCATCCGGGCCCGTTTAACGGCCTCCATCTTTTTTAAAGGAACGATGAAAAAAGGGACCCCGGTTGAGACTTCTTCAACCGGAAAATTTTCGTCCAGATCGGATTTCCTCAATCTCAGGGCATCAGCCATTCGCGATACATTAATGGTCTTTCCGAAAATCGGGTTTTTTTGCTTCATCCACAGCATATCCGCTCGACCATCGTCATAATTGATAGTCACCGGAATCTGCCCGACCTTCAGATTCAGGTTCACTCTCTCAACTGCCCGACCGATTATTTCCCTCTGGATGATAAAGGCTGTCCCCAGGGTGGGATGACCGGCAAAGGGCATCTCATGTTCGGGAGTGAAGATTCGGACATTATATCCGCCTTCCGATTCTTTCTCGGAAGTAATAAAGGTCGTTTCCGAATAATGCATCTCGCGGGCGATATCCTGCATTTCCCGATCCGAAAGCATGGCCACATTGCGGAATACGGCCAGCTGATTTCCGGAATAGCGGTTTTCAGCGAAAACATCGACAATATAAAAAGTCGGCCGCATATTTCAATTACCCTTTGTTCATTTATAATCATCTTTCAGTATGGCATAGATTTTCATATCATGAAAGGCCTCCTCCTTCATTAAATCCTGCCTTAACAAGCCTTCATACTTCATTCCGATCTTTTCCATCACCCGACCTGAGGCCGGATTAACAATCATAAATCGTGCGAATATGCGGTTCAATCCCAGAGACTCAAATCCAAAGGCAACCACCGCCCGACCCGCCTCGGTGCAATAGCCATTACCCCAGTATGGATGACCGATCCAGTATCCCAGTTCAGCCTTTCTGTGGATTCCTGCAATTTGCAACCCCATGGCTCCAAGAAGTTGATGGTTTTCGCGCAGGACAATGGCGAAATTGACCAGCTTTCCCTGTTTATATTCCTCGGCATGAGTCTCGATCCATTTCTCGGCCATACCATCTTCGTACGGATGGGGAATACTATGCATCGTCGCGGCAATAGCCGGATCCCCCGCCAGTTTTTGCACCATCGGAGCATCATTTAGCGTAAATGGCCGAAGTGCCAAACGGGTGGTTAAAAGTCCGGGGCGTTCCTCAGGATTCATTTTTCACCTGTCTGAATCATCATTTGGAATTCCGGATCATCATGTAATCCCTTAAGGTCCTCATCGTTTTGGGCTTGACCTGCAAGTTTCGGATTAAGTTCCAGGGCTTTTTTCAAAGCCGCCAGAGCCCCGGCCCGGTTACCCGTCGCCAGCCTGATACAGGCCAGATCGTAATGAACTTCGCCATATTCCGGGGCCAATTCGGCCGCCCGTTCCATCGGTTCCAGAGCTTTTTGATATTCTTTCCTCGTGAATAATGTCCAGGCATCATTCCAGGCATAATTCATCTGGGCGATATTCAAAAGTCGCCCTAATTCCGCTAATGGTTTGGGATGATCATCGACGCGAATATCAATGGCACGATCGGTATAACCACCGTATCCGGCCCCTTCCCTGACCACCAGCATAGCCGCCGACTGCTTGCCGCGTGAATCACCTCCCCTCGACTCCCCGACCAACAGAGTCGCGAAAAGGCGACCGGCGAGATCTCCCGGTACTTCGAGAAAGGCCTTTTCCATCGCAGCGACAACTTCTTTGCCGGCCAGGATATTACCCTGGATGGCATAATTGGGCCCGTTGCGGCCACCCGCCCAGGCCAGACATTCATCTCCGGTGTATGTTACCGAGTTCCCATCAGTCGCAACTATGCCGATCTGGCGTCTTTCCGGATTATCATCATCCTGCAACAACCGTTCCAGGGCCTCTTGCGGACTTAAACCCTCGCTTAACAACTCCAGACCCCGCCAGCCAAAGGTTGTGTTGGCATAAGATTGTGTTGCCACCGCCCCGACTCCGGCCCGGGCTCAGGGAACAACACTCCCGACCGCGAAAAATTTCGAGGCAACCGCTATTCCAAGTTCACCTGTCACCGAATCACGAGCGACAATAGAAAAAGTGGCCACCGGTTCGTCTCCCGGCATGACCGGCGCCTCGGCCGACAGGGCCGCAACAGCCAGTATCATCATGCCGGCCATCATTATAAATGAACCCTGAAACGATAAACGGCTACTCCTGAACCTGGTGTAATACTCCATAATTATATCTCCCGGATTTCAAACAAAGAATCTCCCGAATAGATACTATCGCGACCGAAAGAATTCAAGTAAAATTTACTCCCTGGTAGAGCTTTAAATAAAGGACGGCGGTGTATCATTGTGCCATGTCTTGTAACGAACATAATGCACCAACATTTTTAACTCATTGTCATAATTAACTTGCATCAATGTTTGAAGAACATATATTGCGGGAAAATAACGTAAACATGGGCGAAATGCGGGTTCTAACTGCTTTATTCCTGATGGGAACAGGATTAAAAGGCCCGAAACCGATTCCGCCGAGCAGAGGATTTTAAGGAGACTTGAAAGCCTATCGAGGGTAGTTAACGATTTTGGGTTGAAGTGGTCGGAACAGGGGACGTTCCGATCGGTGTGATGTTAACAATCGTTACTATGGGGGTTTTGATGGCTTTCGCATCAGGACGCGATAGCGTCATTCTGCACGTTTTTATCCTCACCGCCGTATTTTTCCTGTCAACCTGTCTTCAGGTCGTTCATGCCTCGTATAAGCCGACCCTGATTATCAGCGGCAACTCCGTGACCTTTCACTGGACCGCTCCCGGTGATGACATGAATAAAGGTCAGGCCTACCTGTACGATATCCGTATCTCGACCAATCCGGTCGGCAATGATATCGATTCCTGGTGGAACCGGGCCGATACCGTCTGTTGTGAACCCCGGCCGGAACCGGCCGGGACTCATGAAAGTTTTACTATCTCCGGGCTGGATAGCGGTCAGGTTTACCTGATTGCTCTGAAAACCGCCGACGAAGTTATGAACTGGTCGGCCATTTCGAATATCTATTATACCAGCTTCAGTTCATGTGCTGATATCAATGATGATAGTGTTGTCAATGTTTTGGATATCGTTTATCTTACCAGATATCTCTATTTGAGCGGCCCATCGCCCGTCATTTTCGAAAATGCCGACATTAATAACGATGGACATCTTAATATTCTGGATATCAACTATCTGGCTATGTACTTATACGGAAACGGCCCGGACCCTAATTGCCTTTAAAAGGGCACGGCGCCGCCGGTCCTTTATCCGGTCAGGCCGGGCCAACAGAAAGATCTCACCCCAAGCCCTGCGAGCGGGAAGGCCGCTGCTTATTTATGATAATTAAACAGAGGCGTTACCTTAAACGGGGCCGAATTATTGTGGGCGATATTGATTAGACCTATCTGGAGGCCCTTTAAATTTCGGGCAATATTCACTATCGCAATCGAGACTCCGGCCATTTCTGTTCCGGCATGACAGTATGGCGCAATTTTAAAACCTTTCAATTCATCGGCCTTGATTCCCAGCCCGGCAATCGTGCCGCCTCTAATTAAATCTCCTCCCACCACACCGCCGGCCAGAACCAGACCGCTGATCTCATCACCCCCGACCGCCAAACCACCGACAAATAAACCTGTCATCTTGTCACCGCCGACTCCCAGACCCCCGATAAACATACCGTTCAACCTGTCTCCACCAACTCCCAGACCGCCGATCGCGGCTCCGGTAATATTATCGGAACCGACCCCAAGACCGCCGATCGCCACTCCGATCAGTTTATCCGCCCCGACACCAAGTCCCCCTATGGCCAGACCGGTCATTCTGTCACTACCAACACCCAATCCGCCGAGGGCCAGACCGGTGAAATCGTCAGCCCCGACTCCCAGACCTCCAAGAGCGACCCCGGTCACTCGGTCCCCGCCGATGCCGATTCCTCCGACGGCGACCCCGGTGAAATCATCCGCTCCGACCCCGATCGGTCCGACCGCCAGTCCGCAGCCTTGATCGCAGGCCACTCCGATACCGCCGATAGTAACACCATTGAGCCGCCGGGCATCAGGAGCGATAAGACCGACTGCCAGACCGTTCATGACGAAATCCGGATTTTTCCCGGGGACCCAGAGAGTCAAGTTTAATCCGTTAACAGCTTCGACATGCTTATCGACCACATTGATTCTAAGTCCGTTCAGGCGCGGCGAGTTGCCGAAACTGATACCGCAATCCTTGACCATCAGCCCCACCGAAGCGGCCTGAACCGTACTGCAGTACAATATCAGGAAAAGTAAGATGGTTTTTTTCAAAGCAATTGCCCTCCGCCATCTATGGTTGTGATATATTGAAATAGACTCATTTTTTTATATAAAAGTTTCATTTATCGTCGGGCTTTTGATCGCCCTTTCGTTTTTCAGAGGACTCACAAAAAAAATATCGGGCATGTTTCCACACCCGACACTTTCCACTATATAGTATTTAATGCCGTAAATCGAATATTACCGATTAATTTAAAGGTCGCTTTTCTTACCCTTCTGTTACACCCAGATCGGCGGTGCAGTGGGCGCAACGCTTGGCCTTGATCGGAATCGTTGAAAGACAGAAAGGACATTCCTTGGTGGTCGGGGCCTCGGGTGGTTTTTCCTCATGCCGTTTCAGTTTATTGATACTCCTGATAATCATGAATACCGCGAAAGCCACAATCAGGAAACTAATAACCGTATTAATGAAAGCTCCATAGTTGATGCTTACTGCGCCGGAGGCCTGGGCGTCGGCCAGGGCCAGGTAAGGTCCCGGCGTGGCTCCCTGCTTGAGAACAATAAACAGGTTGGAAAAATCAACATTGCCGAGTAACAGACCGATCGGCGGCATAATGACATCGGCTACCAGTGATTTAACAATGGTACCGAAAGCGGCGCCGATAATTATACCGACGGCCATATCCACGACATTGCCCCGCATGGCAAATTCCTTGAATTCCTTGAACACTATCAATCCTCCTTCCGGATTTATCGACTCGCCCGATATCGCAGGCCAATCTTGATTATATTATTATTTAATACTATTATATTGCCCCTTATTAGATTCTCCGGACATCAATTTAATATAATAATTATATTGCTCCCAAAAAAACAATAAAATTTTTATGTTTTAAAGGGGAAAGCCGGCCTCATCCATTGATCCGGTTAAATAGATAATCAGACTTTCCCCTGGAGATAATCATGGATTCTGACCATGGCCCAGGTATCCTGCTCGCAATAACGAAGTAATGACTCCCTGAGAGAATCTCTATCCTGCCCGTTTTTATCAGGTGATATCATTTCAAGGTATTTAGCCATAGCCGTACTGCCATCCTTGATATCAAGATCACTCCAGCCGTTGCCATCATCGGAAAACATCGCCGGCAAAACCTGTTTGATGGAATAGGAACCTTTGAATGCAGGGTGATAGTAATTTCCCATAATCAGACGGCACTGGTCAACCAGGCGAGCCCCAATGGCCTCAATCCGGCCGGCGACGACCGGGAATTCCTTCGCCAGGTTCGATAGAATCACTTTCTCGAAGGAAGTATAGTGCAGAATGCTTCCCTCATCGCCAAGGCAGTTCAGAAGTGATTCAATAAAAGGAATCCGGGGGTCGGTCGGTCGATCATGAAGAAATTCATTATGGTCGATTGAGTTATCCCGGCGGAGAATATGGCATGACCACTGAAAAGGAATCACCTGGTAGGGACAGGTTCCGGACAGGCGCGGAATAGCGGTCGAAACGGTCTCAAAATCAAGAAAATAAAGGGGATATTTCAAACTGCCCAGTTGTTCTCCGAGATCGGGATTGACATATTCGACATTATCCATTACGCATCCGCGAATCATGTTCTGGGTTGGCGTCAAGCTGAAATCGGATGGAATTTTACATATCTCCCTGATATTCATCGAGGCCAGAAGATCCCATTTGCTCGAACTGAGACGGGGCAGGTATGCCACCCAATCATCAGGGATATCATCCCGGCAAAAGGCCGATAATCCGCATTCTTTACAGGCCCGGTCCAATTCGGGGAGTTCCGGTTTGGGGCCCTTAATTATATCCTTGAACCAGTCGATGGCCGGCCCGAGAAGATTATTCATGGGATCAATCTCGGGTTTCAGATCGAAAAACGCGAATAGCCCGGAATAATTATGAGAATTGCCATCATATCGGTAATTCCGGTTAAGATGCAGGATCCCCGCCTGTTCCAGTTCAAAACCAAGACGGGATAACACATAATACTGAATCCAGACATCCCAGAGATGCTTTTCCTTGTTAACCCCGGTACTCGATTTCACTTCCACCAGATTCCATCTACCACCATTGAGACGTTGCAGGATATCGGCCCGTATCAAAATATTATCGAAAAGAAAACTCCCTTCAAAAATAGCCGGGACATTCTCATCCTCAACCAAACGCATGGTTGTTTCCAGATTTTCCGCCTGATTCCCATCACCATTCTCGGCTGAGCGGCCACCGGGGAATAAATTCCAGGCCTCCCGCCCTACTTCAATTCCTGATTTCATTCGATATATTTCAACCGGGCCCGGTCCCGGAAGATTATCAGGCGGGTGCGCGGCAAACCATAATCTCATCCGGCATTCCATCCCCGCCAGAAAATCCGATTTGGTCATATATGACATTATTCCCCCACTCTATTACGAAATTAACCGGCAATATGGGGCCGACCTGATTGATAGGCCAGAACCTCTTGACGATTCCTTTTTCTTTTAACCATGGTTGTAATAATGATAATGACAGCCAGAACCCAGCTGACAACCATGATAACAATTGAAATAATAACAGTCGTCAAAAGGCGTTTCATAAAATCCCGGCCCACCGCCAGAACCGTTTCCTTACCCGTAGCGGAAGACCCCACTCCAGGATACCAGGCTTCCAGAAGATATGACCCCGGCTCTATTATATTAAAATCATACAGCGAATAGCCGTCGCGATCTTCGAATTCATAAGATGATCTGCCCGGAGTTTCTTCCAAGAAAATTTCTTCATAGCCTTCCAGTTTGACCAGTCTGATCTGAAGTCCGGCGATATTGTCATCCGAACCAAATATCCGTCCGCCGACAACACTGCGATACTCATGGAAAATGGTATAATTGCCCGGACCCCTAAATTCCATAACCGCCCTTCCCGGTACCACCACCCGCTGAAAATCATCGGCCATATGAATTACCCTGTCATACAGAAACCAGATAAAAACCGCCGTTCCGAACACTCCGACCATAACCCCGAAGGCGACGTACCAGAGACTTGGCCTGACCTTCTCAATCGGATAATAATTCGAATAGGACTCATTCATACCGAATATCTTTTACTAAAAATCCGAAAAATCACTTAAATTAGATTTGTCTTCCACCATGATCCTGATGTACAATAACCCATTACATTCGAATTTTCAAGTTTGCTAATGGTCAGATCTCTTCGGTCAGTTCGACAAAACGTCTATATGGAATCGCGGTCCAGCTCTGGGCCTCAAAAGCCCTATGAGTCATCGAAATCATGGAAACCTTGGCCGCCACCTCTTCGTTGGGAGCTTCGTAAATATCCATGAAATCGTAACCGCCCAGAAGAGCATAATGCGCCACGAATTTAACCTCGGGGCATTTTTCCCTGACCTGCTCCAGCCAGGCGCGACCGATTTTGGCGCGGTCTTTCATCCGCTTCGAAACATCGGTCGAAAGCTTAGTCATCAAAATAAAAGTCTGCATCGCCAATCCTCCTTGCGCCTGCCCACATCGTCAGGCAGTTTATTAAAAGACTATCACAACTTTATCCACATATTACCAACAATCAATTGGGATTAATTGCCATTCCAGCCATAAAAACATTCACTCCGCAGGATTGAATAGTTTTCTCAATGTGTTATCCACACCCAATCCACAGGAATCAATCACAGATAAGAATCGCAGATAACAACCCATGATCGGGTGCCGATTAATATAAGTTAAATAAATCTTTACCTCCGGTCAACCGGATAAGCCAGGCAATCCAAAAATATAATAAAAATATGCTTTGAGAAATGTCGTCTGTAATCGAAGGCCATTAAGCCCGACTTATAATTATTTGTATTATAGTTACTTACAGTCATCACGTTGGGCCACAAATCGGATTCATCGCCTACTTTGATCCATTATGTAGTTATTCTGAATCGGTTAGCAGGCAGATAATCCTTGACAAATTATGCCGGCCGTAATATTTTTATAATGGAAGTTTGCCGAGGGAATACGACGGGGATTTCCCCCTCTGTCTCCGTCTACACGGTAAGCTTCCCTTTTTATTGTTTGATTGGATTAATATTTGAATAGTTCGGCGATACGTTTTGTTTTTATTTCCTGGATTTCCTGGTCGGCAAGATTCAGATGGAATGCCCTCGGACCACGGGGACCTATGTTAATCGTGAAAACAACCTCGTCGCCTTCATTCAACTGCCGAAACTTTATCTTTCGAAGCCAGCGCTGATGAAAAAACACCTTTTCCCCGTCTTCCATTTCAATAAAACCGTATCCTTTGGAACGTTCGATTGATACAATTTTGCCTCGGTCCATAGCCCGTCCTGAATATTTAAATATCATTCTCTCGGGTCATTCACCCGACGAGAATTATATCGGAATAATCGGGAAATACTAATTCCCTGACATTGTCCGGAAGCTGTAAATCAACCATCGGCCGTCAACATGGCGAAGACCGAATTTATTGTAATACTGAATACCCAACTTTTTATTAAGAAACGATACCTCGACCAGAGCCGAATCCCCATGGATTTCCGTCTTGCCGATCACCCTCTGCATCGAGAACCAGCGCTTTTTGGTTATCCCGTCACCGGTTAAATCATCCAGAATCTCGGCTGGATTATGAAATACCCGTGGTTCATCCCGCTGGAGTGCATAATCCTCCTGTGTTTGATCCATCAGGGCCGGCAAATCGACCAGATGCTCAATAGCCGGAGCATCATTCCGTTCCATAGCCCCGAACAGACGGACCACCGTATCCTTGGGCGAATCGCCGCCGGTTCCCCCCGAACATCCGGCCAGAAACAATATCGCGATCATCAGGATCAACATCCTGATATTCATTTGTTTTCTAAATCGGATTATTGGAATCCTCCGGTTAAGGTTATGCGATGACTGGTCCCCAATTCCGCCTGAGGTGTGATTGTGTAAGATATCTGCATATATTTATAATCCACCCCGAATCCGGCCGTGAAACCCGAAAGATCATCCTTGCTGGAACCCGTTTTATAATTCTCACCGAAATTGGAATAACCCAATCTTAAATACAGTGGTTTTAAAGCCAAAAGTTCGCCGCCAAGGGCGAAATAAAGATCATTATCGGTCGGATAAATTAAATCCCCGGCGATCAGGAGCGGCAGGCCCTTGAGATACGAGGATACCCCGCCCCGGACAACAAGAGGCAAGGGATCCTTTTCACCATCACCGAAAGTTGACAATTGCTTTCCCAGGTTCTGAATCATGACACCGACATGGGTCCTCTGCTGCCTATCCACGGCCAGCCTGGCCCCCAGATCGATCGCAAAACCAGTGGCCGAAAAATCATCGATTTTCTCATAAATAAGTTTCAGCGTTCCGCCCACCGCCAGTTTGGGATTGATATTCATCGCGTAACCGGCGGCAAAAAGCAAATCACTTCCGCCAAAAGTGCCAAGCACCCGACCGGTATCGTCGGTCTCAACAAAATCACCATAGCTGAGATAGTTTAAATAAACCGTCACTTTGCGATTTTCGCCGACCGGATGAATATATCCCAGGAATCCGGATTGCATATCGAATACATTATTATTATAACCGGCCACATACCGTTTACCTTTCAAATCAGCAATTCCACCCGGGTTATAGTAGAGTGAGGTTTCATCGTTGGCCACCCCGGTAAAAGCCCCGCCCATGGCCATTGGC
Organism: Candidatus Zixiibacteriota bacterium; assembly: GCA_016933955.1. Taxonomy (NCBI): domain Bacteria; kingdom Pseudomonadati; phylum Candidatus Zixiibacteriota; species Candidatus Zixiibacteriota bacterium. The sequence goes on along the minus strand of JAFGTT010000019.1, from coordinate 70,596 downwards.
CGCGCCCCGACCGGTATTTTCAGGAAATAAAAGGCACTGGTTCCGGCATCCGGGTTATTTTCATCGGCCCAAAGGGAACCTGAGCAAAGCAACAGCATCGCGGCCAACCCCAGGACGACTGTAAGATGTCTTGATTTCATGCAATACCTCACTAAATCGGGAATATATTTTCTATTTTCGGTTACTGTCAAACAAAAATTACCAGCTTTTGGTGGTTCGGTTAATTATATCCTCCACCAGTTTCCCGGCCGCCAGAACCTGCCCATCCTCCTCGGTCTGTGAATCGACATTATAAACGCCTTCGCTCAAAATAACCTCTTTCCAGATTTCCTCGCCGCTTTCGCGTTTCTGGAGTAGAACATCAAAAGTAAGGCGGACAACATATTGAGAGACATTATCGGCCTCATCATAGGTATACGGATCTCTTTTATAGTTTAAAAGGGTCCCGAATAAATTGGCATCGGCATTGTCCTCGGAGGCTATTTTTAAATTGCCATCGGCAATGAAAGCATCCACCACCAAATCCGTCATCCGGTTGGCCAGCCCGGATTCAATCGTTTTATTTTCGAACTGGGCCACCGAAATAGTTTTAATCGATGATTTACCGCCGGGATTAAAACTGTAAATGCCACAACCGGATATTATTCCGATAATCAGGCAGAAAACGGCAATACCAGGCAGACCCTTCATCATATTCTTATAACATTCCGCCACAGGTGAAGTTTCGGAAAATGATTATCCGATAACAATTTTACCCCGTTTTATAACGGTTTTAACCAGATTGACACCATAATGATAAGGCATTTCCCGATAATCATTCATATCCCAGACAACAATATCCGCCGGCAGACCCGGGATTAACTGGCCTATCTTCCCCCCGCGGTTAACCGCACAGGCGGCATTAACCGTAATCGCCGAAATAGATTCGGCCGCCGTCATTTTGTAATGAAGAGCCGCCAATGTGGTCATCAACGGCAGCGACTCGGTAAAACTCGAACCCGGATTACAATCGGTTGACATGGCCACTGTCACCCCCGCCTCGATCAATTTCCGGGCCGGCGCATAATGTCCTGATCCGAGCGAAAAACAGGTTCCCGGGAGTAGCACCGCGGCCGTTCCCGATTGAGCCATTGCCGCAATACCCGCATTGGAGATATAGACAATATGATCGGCCGATACCGCTCCCATTTCGGCGGCCAGTTCGGAACCGCCCGATGAAGCCAATTCGTCGGCATGGAATTTCAGCTTCATCCCGTGATTTTTGGCCGCGCTCATAATCCGCCGCGACTCCTCAACACTGAAAACCCCTTCCTCGCAGAAAATATCGCAAAATTCCGCCAGTTGTGCCTCGGCTACTTTCGGAATCATCTCATCTATTAACAGGGCAATATAATCCTTGCGCTGATGACGAAATTCATCGGGAACTTCATGCGCCCCCAGGAAAGTGGGAATGAGATCCATAACATGGTTTTCATTTAGTTCCTTGATAATCTCCAACGATTTGATCTCTGCCTCGGTGGACAATCCATATCCCGACTTAGCCTCGATCGTGGTAATCCCGTAAGAAAGCAGTGCATCCAAACGCTCGGCTGTTTTCTGGACAAGTTCGGCCCGCCCGGTTTCACGCAGATCCCGAACCGAGGCCCGGATACCGCCGCCGGCCGCAGCGATTTCCATATAGCTCTTTCCCAAAATCCGCATTTCGAATTCACTCTCGCGAGTTCGGGAGAAAACCGGGTGGGTATGCGGATCAATAAAACCCGGTGTAACCACTGCCTTCCTGGCATCAATTACCCGGCATCCCTCGGCCAGATCGACATGACCTTCGACTTCCTCGGATTTGCCGACGGCAAGAATTTCTTCACCGGCCACAGCCACCGCCCCGCCTTCAATCAGACCCAGATCTTTCATCTGGTCTCCAAGACGCGGAACCGGGCCAACCATGGTTATCAGATGATTGATATTTTTTATCAGAAGGGTCGCTTTTTTTGCAGGAGGCATGATTCAGTCCAAAATTATAGTCAAACAAATTCTTCGGAGTTTATCCTTTTCACAACTGAATAATTTAATAGGCAAAACGTAAAAAATCAACCGGTATAATCTGATTCAGTCAAACCGCCGGATTTCCGAGAGCATATCCGACAGCCCCCGAATAATCAGTGGCAGTTATCATCGTTGATTATCTCCGGTTTAAGCAATTCTTAATACAGGTATTTGAAAGTGGTAATAATAAAAAGGGCCGGGTGTGCAATCCGGCCTCCATATGTCATTTTATTCATTTCCCGATCATCGGAGTTTTTATCTTATGATCTTTGGCGAACTTAATCGCTTCCTTATAGCCGGCATCGGCATGACGGGCGATCCCGATTCCCGGGTCATTGGTTAAAACCCGATTCAAACGTTCACCCATCATCTCGGTCCCATCAGCCACAATAACCATTCCGGCATGAATTGCGTTACCGATACCAACCCCGCCGCCGTGATGAATCGATACCCAGCTGGCGCCGGAGATAGCATTCAGCATACCGTTTAAAAGCGGCCAGTCGGCGATAGCATCGGACCCGTCTTTCATCGCTTCTGTCTCGCGATATGGCGAGGCCACAGAGCCGCAGTCGAGATGATCGCGGCCAATCACAATCGGAGCTTTAATCTTGCCCTTCTTCACCAGATCGTTGATCAATTCTCCGAATCGGGCCCGTTCGCCGTACCCCAGCCAGCAAATTCGGGCCGGGAGTCCCTGGAAGGGCACCTTCTCCCGGGCCAGTTCAATCCAGCGACATAATGATTTATTATATTTGAATTCTTTTAAAATGATTTCATCGGTCACATGAATATCGGCCGGTTCCCCCGAAAGAGCCACCCAGCGGAAAGGACCCTTGCCCTCGCAAAAAAGCGGCCGTATATAAGCCGGGACAAAACCCGGAAATTCAAAGGCCTCCTTAAGGCCGCCCTTTTCCGCTTGACCGCGCAGATTGTTACCGTAATCGAAAACCACTGATCCGGCCCGGAGAAATTTCACCATGGCGCTGCAATGTTTAACCATTGATTCATAGGCCCGATCGATATATTCACGGGGATTCTTCTTGCGTAAACGGTCCGCTTCGGTGACGGTCATTCTCTCCGGGATATACCCGTTTAACTCATCATGAGCCGAAGTTTGATCGGTGACAATATCGGGAATGATACCCCGCCGGAATATTTCCGGAAACATCTCCGCGCAATTACCGACCAGTCCGATCGAAATCGGTTTCTTCAGCCGGGTGTGTTCCTTGATTAATTTAAGAGCCTTATCCAGTGTCTTGACCTTGATATCGCAGTAACCCATCTTAACCCGGCGATTGATCCGGGTTTCATCAATCTCGATGCAAAGAATGGATGCCCCCGCCATGGTCCCGGCCAGAGGTTGAGCCCCGCCCATTCCCCCCATACCGCCCGTCAGAATCCATTTGTCCGACAAATCGCCGTTAAAATGCTGGTTCCCGACTGCTGCAAAAGTCTCATAGGTCCCCTGCACGATTCCCTGGGTTCCGATGTATATCCAGCTCCCGGCCGTCATCTGGCCGAACATAATCAAACCCAGTTTTTCCAGCTGGCGGAATTTATCCCAGGTCGCCCAGTGCGGAACCAGATGGCTGTTAGCGATCAGTACGCGCGGAGTATATTCATGGGTTCGAAAAATACCGATCGGTTTGCCCGATTGAACCAGAAGCGTTTCATCATTCTCAAGCGTTTTTAACGATTTGACAATGGCGTGATAACAATCCCAGTTGCGGGCCGCCTTGCCCGATCCGCCATAGATAATCAGGTCTTTCGGCTTCTCGGCAACCTCCGGGTCAAGGTTATTGTTAAGCATGCGAAGGGCCGCTTCCTGAGCCCATCCTTTACAACTCAGCTTGGTTCCCCGTGCGGCTTTGACCGGTTTGTATTTCATACCCATTTATCCTCCATTAAAATCTCAAGGCTATTAATATATTGGCTTATCCAGATTTTTGCAACTTTTAATTGGCGACCTTTCTCTTGGATTTAATCCGGCATATTCATATAATCGTATTATGGACCCGGTCAAAATCAAAAGCGATCTTCGTCAGATGAGTAAACTGAAAGGCGGCCCGCTTTTGGGGGTCACTACCGTTACCGCCGATTTAAGAGCCGGCTTTCACGGCGAGATCAGAGAAACATCGAACCGCCTGACCACCGCCATTTCAATCGGCGTCCCGGTATCCCCGGCGGTCCTGGAAACCATCGTTGACCGGCCCAATGTATTGTATAAATCGCATTACCGGCAGATCAATCATATCCTGAACGACATTGCTTTCAATGTCTCATGGCACCTTATGCAACTCGGGTCTTCAGCCCTGCCGATTCCGGCCTCACAGATCCTTAAATGGAAACCGAAGATGCTGGCCCATCTGTCACATCGGGAAATCGCTTTCCGGGCCGGTCTGGGTTGGCGCGGACGGAACAATCTCCTGGTTACTCCCGATTACGGCTCTCAAATTCGGCTGGTTACGATCCTGACCGATCTGGAGCTGGAGCCTGATTTTCCTCTTGATGATGACTGCGGCGACTGCTACGCCTGCATCGATGCCTGCCCGGTCGGGGCTATCGCCGAGAATCCGCAGGATTTTGATCTGGCCGCCTGTTTTTCCAAAGTCTCTGAATTTGCCCGGCCCGAAAATATTGGGACTCTTATCTGCGGACTGTGTCTGGCACCCTGCTTTGGCAAAAAAAGCAATAATGGTTGATACTCCGACCATTTACGGTTATGTTACCGTTAATCAGGAGAATCTATGGGACGAATCAAAACCCCTCTGCCGGGAAGACTAATCCTCTCGATCATCTATGCTTCGGTCGGGGCTATGCATGATGCTGTCCTGGAAATCGAGAAGAAGTATGGCCATGTCGAACTCGAAACCGATGAAATCGAATTCCTGCATACCAAATATTACCGCGAGGAGATGGGTGACAATCTGAAACGAAAATTCTTCGCTTTCGAAAAAACGGTGGATCGCGACAGCCTGGCCGACATCAAACTCTGGACCAATAAACTCGAAGAAAAATACGGCGAGAAGGTGGGGGATTTCGTTTTTCGCAAGATCAATCTGGATCCCGGGATTATGACCCATGCCAACCTGTGCCTGGCCACCACCAAGGACTATGCCCATCGCGTATATCTGAAAAACGGAATTTTCGGCGAGGTGACACTGATCTTCCAAAATAAAAAATTCAAATCACTGCCCTGGACATATCCAGATTATACCGAACCCGAAGCACTCGATTTTTTCATCAGGGTCAGGGAAACTCTGAAGGGATGGGATTATGAACCTTAGAATAGCAGGCCTGATTTTGATGGCCCTGTTACTCTCCTGCGGCGATGAGCATTACGGCACCAATAATGATGACGATGATTATATTTACCCTATCGAAAGCGAGCCGTCCCTATCGCCCGATCACAATTATATATACTACATCTCAACCGACACCAATTATACCCAGTTCACCGGTATCTATCGAGCTTCGATCGGGGCCCCGATCCGTGAACCGGTACTGATGGGCGAGGGTTTACATTCACCGACCATCGGATCCGATAACAACACCCTGGCTTATCTCGACTCCAGCCGGATTATGTTCTATCGGATTTCAAATGCATCATCATGGCCCTCGGAAATTACCCGGGACTTCGAATCCATAGTCTTGATGGACACCAGCCTGATTCTGGCCCAGAATAATGATTCTCTGTTTATGGTTCTCGGCAATGAAATGCAGTATTTCGGACCGGGCTGGGACCCGACCATCGTCACCCGCGACACCTTTATCTATTTCGTGGGAAACGACAGCACCTACCATATAATAAAAAACAATATTTTCAACATTCTGCCGGAGACTCTCTTTACCTATATAACCAAAGCCTGGCTCCATTGGCCTTCACTCCATCAAGCCAGCGGCCGTCTGGCGTTAGACCTGGGCTGGCATTTTCAGGATTATATTTATTCCGCCGAAAGTGGCGAGACTTCAGTCACCTACATCGACAGCTCCGAATATTCCAAACCGCTCATTATCAGTTTCGACCAGATTATCTTCACTGGACCGGACGGGCGATTCTATGTTTCTCCTTTCAACGGTGCATATTCGGTGCCGTACGTCTATGTCAAAGAATAACCCCGGAAAATAAAAAAGGCCGACGTTTAAAGCCGGCCCTGCCGGGCGGGATTACCCACCCTGAAATTGTCCTTTGGAAAATCTGCCCAACATTAGATGATTCGATCCATCTAAGGGCATGGAACCGGAATGCAGACATCCCAGCAGATAATGGGCGGTGCCTGTGTGCAATACATCACCCAGATACAGCAGGCATAACGTGCCTCGGCCTGCTGGGTTGACATGATCGTAAAGCCGCCGGCAAACATCACAACCAGTGACAGAATGATCACCAGGGCTTTAATTCTTCTTAGAGCTGCCATGTAATATCACCTCCTTCATGGTTGAAGCTGCGATAAAACCTGGATTATTTCATGACGTTGTCTTTCAGTAACGGCCCCAGGCCAGACCCGGATTATTTTCCCGTCGGGCGATATCAGAACCGTCTGCGGCAAGATGTTGCCTTTATAAGTTTCCATCAAATAGGGATCCTGGGCCCCGACAATCGGGAATTTAAGACCATTCTCCGACGCGAACTCCCTGGCTTCCTCGGGTGTCCCGGCGCACATCCCTAAAAACCTTATCTCCTGGAAAGAGGTATCTGCGAAAATCTCGGACCAGAAACCGATATTATCTTCGCACGCCGTACAGGTCGGTGAAAACCAGAACAACATCGAAAATGGCGCTCCCGGCGTATAATTCAGACTGATATTCCCCGCGAAAATATCCTGGGCGCTGAATGGCGGGACCATATCATCGGGCGACAAAGTTTTAAAATATTTCTTGGGATCCTCGATAATTCCGCGCAGTTTATTATTTTGAATCACCAGATAGACTATTTCGATTCCCATTATGATAATAATGAGAATTAAAATCATTGTCAGCCGGTCTCGACTGGACCCTGAACTCACAACGAGCGTTTCCTTTCACACCTGATTGCTCTTTATCGGACAGGTTCCCTGGTCCTCCCTGAGCAATTAAATATTTTATGTAAAATCCGGTTGCTTAATAAAGACAGATTTTATACATAACAAAACCAGACAACAATGTCAAGGATATTTTGTCAGAATCTGTCACCGGGTTATTCCGGCAAAAAATATGTAAATAAAATTGGTCTTTCTAATCTATTGCCTTGTCAAATAAAATAAAAGAGTCTCAATCTTTTATTGGCATTTTTGGTGAAAGTGAAATCCGATTTATGAACCACAAAAAATCAATAACCATGATAATCCTGGGCGGTTTGGCTATGTTGCTGGCCTGTAACACGGTGGAACTCCCCGGAAATTGGACTGGGGCGGGTATAACGGCCGACGGAAAACGAGGGGACTGGGATGATATCCCCTTTCATTATTTCGAAAAACAAAAAGCCGTCCTGGCCATGTGCAATGACAGCAGTCACTTAAATATTTATTTCAGTTTCAATGACCCTTCCTGGCTGCAATCCATTCGGATGAGCGGCCTGACCCTCTGGTTTGATAACCAGGGTAAAAAACACAAAAATATCGGCCTAGTCTATCGCGGTGGAACTCCCCCTCGTCCCGACTCCGGAGGCGGGCCGGGCGGTGATAAACCCAGTCGTTTCGATTCCGACCAGAAGAAACAAATGTTTCCGGGCGACACCTTGAAAACACCTCAATTGACCCTGATTGACAAAGACAATGATTTTGAATTTACGGCCCCGGTCGATGGCGGTATGGGTCCGAAGGCCGCTTTTGGTGAAACCAACGGCATTTATACCTATGAATTCAGTATCCCGCTGGCCCCCATGTCAGCCGGCTTTTTCGGCATCGATGCTCAACCCGGGGCAACTGTTTGTATTGGAGTTGAGTGGGGCAAAATAGAGATGAAACAAATGAGTCGGCCTTCCAAAGATGATGATTTCGGTGGTCCTCCGAGAGGAGGCGGCCCGGGCGGAATGGGCGGCTCCCCGCCAGGCGGCGGGATGGGTCCCGGCGGTGGCGGCATGGGCCCCGGCGGCGGAATGTCGGGAGGCCAACCCAGCATGCCGGAAGAACAGAAAATCTGGATAAAAACGGTTCTGGCAAAACCGACCAATGTTGCTGATAAAGAAACCGCCGCGGATATCTATTGAAAAACCACGGCCCGGTAGCTGGCTGTCGGGTCGTGTTGATTATATTATTGTTGCAACCTGTAAAGCAAACGTTTATCCTTTAATGTTTTTGAAGTTGGAAATGATTTGGAATATTAAGCATTATAAGGATTAATATGGATAAGTTTGAAATCCGCGGCGGAAAAATCCTGTCCGGCAGTCTGGCCGCCGATGGCTCCAAAAATGCCGCGTTGCCGATCATTGCCGCCACCATCATGTTTAAAAAAGGCCAAACCGTCCTTGAAAATATCCCCCCTTTAAGAGATATATACACAATTAAGAAAGTCCTGGAATATATCGGCGCCGTGATTGATTATGATCCCGATTCCGGCCGAATGAGTCTCGATTGCAGTAATATTAATAACAACGAAGCTCCTTATGACCTGATGCGGCAGATGAGAGCCTCATTTCTGGTTCTTGGTCCGCTCCTGGGTCGCCTCGGAGAAGCCCGGGTTTCCCTTCCGGGAGGCTGTATTCTGGGTGCCAGGCCAATTGATTACCACATTCTCGGATTTCGAACGCTGGGAGCCGAAGTTTCCGAAGATGGCGGCTATGTTATCGCCCGGTCCAGGAAGCTCAAAGGCGCCACCGTCCATTTCGATCGGCCATCGCACACCGGCACCGAAAATATCATGTTCGGCGCCGTGCTGGCCAACGGGACAACCCGGATTATCAATGCCGCCTGCGATCCCGAGGTGGTTGATGTTGCTGAATTCTTGAAGGCCGCCGGGGCCAAAATTCATGGAGCCGGGACGGCCACCATTACAATTGAAGGCGTCTCCGAACTTAAATCCATCAGCCACAAAGTCTCCGGGGATCGGCTGGTAGCGGGAACTTATATGTGCGGGGCGGCCATTACCAGCGGCGAGGTCGAAGTGACCGGCATAAATCCATCTCATCTGACCATGGTTTCACGTAAATTATATGAGATGGGCTGTCAGATTGAGGAGAAAAAAACGGCTATCAGGGTCAAAGGACCAAAAAAACTGAAACCCGTCAAGGTGGTTACTTTTCCATTTCCGGGTTTTCCGACTGATCTTCAGCCATGTTTCGTCGCCCTGGCTACGGTAGCCGGGGGAACCAGCAGTATCAAGGAAACTGTTTTTGAAGACAGGTTCGGATACACCATGGAACTCCGGCGCCTGGGGGCCAATGTCAATGTTACGCTGAACGAAGCGCTGGTTACCGGCGTCTCTAAGTTGAAGGGGACGACGGTGATGGCATCCGATATCAGGGCCGGCGCAGGCCTGACTCTGGCCTGCCTGGCCGCAGAAGGAAACAGCGAATTACTTCGGGTATATCATGTTGACCGGGGTTATAGCAAATTGGATGAGAAATTATTGAAGCTGGGAGCCGATATTAAAAGAGTAAGTTGATAAATAAATAAAGTCCATCATTTACACGGAATTTGTTATGATAAAGAAAATATTTATCCTGTCATTTTTGATATTCTTATGTATCGGAGCGGCCAATGGTCAAACAAGATTCTTTGGCCAGAACAAAGTCCAGTATAAAGCCTTTGAATGGCAGTACCTGCAAACCAGGCATTTCGATGTCTATTTCGCTGATCAGATGTATGAAACGGCCAAATTCTCAGCAACGGTTCTCGAATCAGCTTACGTCATTATTTCGGATCAACTGAATTACCACATCCACCGTCGTATTCCCGTTTTCATTTACAATTCCCCGAATGATTTCCAGCAAACCAACATCACTTCCGGACTGCTTCCGGAAGGAGTCGGCGGCTTTACCGAGGTTTTCAAAAACCGTATCACCGTCCCTTTCAATGGATCAACCGCCGACCTGCGCCATGTCCTGCATCATGAGTTGACCCATGCCGTTACCTTCGATATGCTTTTCGGCAATATCTTTTCCTCGCTGATTTCCCGTCAGAGGTTTTTCGAAATGCCCCTGTGGCTGGCTGAGGGTTATGCCGAATACAGCTCCCGGTTCGGATGGGACTACCAGGCCGATATGGTGGTTCGCGATGCCACCATCAACAATTACCTGGCTCCCCTCGAATATATTTCAGGGTACATGGCCTATAAAGAAGGACAGGCCCTGATTAATTTTATCGCCGACAACTATGGTGAACGAAAAATCGGAGAGATTTTCGCCAAAGGCAAAATTCACCTGACCATAAATAAGGCCCTGAAATCATCCCTGGGTATCACTTCCAAAGAGCTTTACGAGGAATTTTCCAAGGAAATGAAACGCCGTTACTGGCCCGATATCGCCAAACGGCAGGAAGCCAAAGAATTTTCACGCGCTCTGACCAATCATTCCGAGGACGGCTCTGGATTTAACGGCAACCCCATCTTCTCCCCCAAAGGAGACCGTCTGGCCATCTTCTCGACTCGTAAAGACTACACCGAGGTGTACCTGATTTCGGCCATCGATGGTAAAGAAATCGACCGCCTGGTCAAGGCTGAACGAAGCGGCGATCTGGAATCGCTTCATTCCTATTATTCGGGGATTACCTTTTCGCCCGATGGCGAAGAAATCGCTTTCGTGGCCAAATCTCATGGTCGGGATGCCATCTATTTCCTGACCATCAAGGATAAAAACATTTATCAAAGGAAGTTCTTCGAATTCAACAGCATTCTCCATCCCCATTGGTCCCCGGATGGCAAGAAAATAGCCTTCGCGGCTCTTAATGGCCGGCAACGCAATATTGTTGTCTATGATATCGAAAACAATAAGACATACAATCTAACCGATGATACCTATGATGATGATCATCCCTCATGGTTCCCCGATTCCAAACATCTGGCCTTTTCCTCAGATCGCCCGCATCCCGATAATGCTTTTATTGTAAATAACCCCGATTATCAGCCGACCGATTCACTGGATTACCGGAAAATTTACAGCCCCTTCGGCTATGGAAATTACAATCTCTTTATGGTTGATATTGATGATAAATCGGTTTTTCCGATCCACGCCGGTCCTGGAATTAATACCGAACCGGATGTGGCTCCCGATGGCAAAACGGTCTGCTTCGTTTCGAATCGGAACGGAATCGACAATCTCTATATCGCTTTTATCGATTCCTCGACCGTCTTTCCGATCACCGACATCCTGACCGGAGCCAATGCCCCCTCATGGTCTCCCGATGGCAAGCAGATCGCTTTTCAGTCTTTCAACAAAGGCGGTTTTGATATCTTTGTCTTGAAAGACTGGAAGGATGCTATTAAAAACGGCCGGCTCGAACCGACCGATTTTATGAAAGGGAAATACGATTACCATCAAACCGAAATTGCCAAAGAGGATTCAACAAAATTAATCGATATTGCCGAAGTCTCCGATTCGACTGCCAGCGACGATTCTCTGGTAACTGCAACAGCACCCGAGACCGGTGATTCCACCACGACCCCGGAACCGGCCCATGTCGATACGACTCGAATCGAGGGTGGCGATTTTGTTTTTGTCTCTAATCCTGATGAAGGCAGTGATGATCCCCTGGCCGGATTATTCGAACCGGTTCACAAAGATACCTCGTCCATGAATTATCTGGAACCGGAGGAAAAGGCGGTTTTCGATTCCATTGCCACGGTTAATAAATTGCCCAGCGGTGAATATAAGGTCCATGATTATCGGGTTAAATTCACCCCGGATTACGTCAACGGCGGCTTTTCCTACGATACATTCTATGGTCTTCAGGGGAATTCGATCTTCGTCTTCTCCGATTATCTCGGTGACCACCAGATTTATCTGATCACCGATCTGGTCAATACCATTGATCAGACCAATCTACAGGTCTACTATTTCTACAATCGGATGAGGACCAATTACGGAGTGGGGCTGTTCCATACCAAAAACTATTACATCGATGCCTATGATTATTTATTCTCCGATCGGATGTACGGATTCCAGGGTTATATGTCTCGGCCCTTCTCGCAGTTTTTCCGCGTCGAGGGAGTCGTCGCCCAATATTTTATCGACCGCAAATATCATGATGCCGATGATATCCGCGAAGATCGGTCCGCCAAAGTCTCCACGGCCACTCTGTCCCTGGTCCAGGATAATATCATCTGGGGGATCACCGGGCCGCTCAATGGCCGCCGTTCCCGGCTTGATTTCGATATCGCTTATGACCTCTTCGGATCCGATCCCAATATCTCCTTCTATGCCACTGAGTTCGATTATCGTAAATACTGGCATATCAAAGGACTCTTTTCATTTGCCGTCCGCGGTTCGGCCGGAATTTCCTGGGGTGATACGCCCAAGAGGTATTTCCTCGGAGGGACTCCCAATAAAATCGAAAATACTACCATCGATGCCGAGGTGTACGATGTGGAAAATCTTTATTTTTCCGAAACCATCACCCCCCTGCGTGGCTATGAATATTTCGATTTTTCGGGCGATAGGTACTTCCTGGCCAATTTCGAATTCCGTTACCCCTTTGTCGATTACCTGAAAATGAACTTCCCGCTTCCGATGACTATCGGTTATGTTACCGGGAATATTTTCTACGACATCGGTTCCGCCTGGAATGATTCCACCGGTTTCAAGGGCGCTACCTCCCAGGGGGATAATCGCCTGGTCGATATCAAATCATCATTCGGTTTCGGAATCCGCGCCAATCTGGGAATATTCGTCCTTCGTTATGATCTGGCCTGGGCCACCGATCTGGCTACTGTGGCGGCTCATCCCAAGTACTATTTCTCGATCGGCGCCGATTTCTAAAACACAAAAAAACGGAATGAGTAAAAAAACCCGCCGATGGCGGGTTTTTTAGTGCTGATGAAGAATTTTACTTCTCGCGTTTTTTCTTCGGCTCAACGGCATCTTTGCCATCGCCATTGCTGGCCTTCTTACTCTCATCCTCGGCGGAGCTTTTATACTGCCGGGCCAGACGGTCGAGTTCTTTATCGGCCAGATCGTAAATACTTCCCCTGGTGAAACCGCCGTTTTTCAATTCCCGTCCAGCCGGTTTGCCGGTCAGGATTTCGATCCCTTCCTCGATGCGGGAAATCGGGTAAATATGGAATTTGCCTTCCTTCACGGCTTCAACCACTTCCTGTTTCAAATGAAGTTCCTCGACATTCTGTCTGGGGATAATCACGCCCTGACGGCCGGTCAGTTTCCTTGATTTACAGACATCGAAAAAGCCTTCGATCTTTTCATTGACCCCGCCGATCGGTTGAATATCACCGAACTGATTGACGGAACCCGTCACTGCAATACCCTGATTGATCGGTACTCCGGACAGGGCCGAGAGGATGACATAAATTTCGGTTGATGAGGCCGAGTCGCCATCAATTCCGGAATACGACTGCTCGAAACAGATCGATGCCGACATCACCAGCGGTTTATTGGCGGCGAATTTCCCCCTCAAAAATCCGGTTAACACCAGGATACCTTTGTTGTGAATCGGCCCCGAGAGATCCGATTCCCGTTCGACATTGATTACCCCGGCCCGTCCGACTGATATTCGGGCTGTTATTCGCGCCGGGCGGCCGAAACTGTGTTCCCCGGTATCGAAAACCGAAAGCCCGTTTATCTGTCCGACCGCTTTGCCTTTCGTGGCCACCATGATGATATTGTCATCATAAAACTCCTGGTACTTATCCTCGATCATGTTGACCCGATGGATTCTCGATTTGACCGCCTCGCAGACATCCTTTCGCGTTACAGCCTTACGATTCCCGTCAATGGCACAAAAGGCGGCTTCACGAATGAGATCGGCGATATTGGTGAAGCGGGTTGAAAGTTTGTCTTTCCGGCCGGCCAGGCGGCTGCCGTATCCAGCCACTTCCTCGAGCGCCCCCCGATCAAAGGGAATCAGCTTTTCATCATCGGTTATTTTCCTGACGAAGGATACGTACTGGCGAAGCGTTTTGGCATTCAGCTCCATGACATGGTCGAAATCGGCCTTGATCTTGAATATCTTCTTGAAATCTTCTTCCTGGTACCAGAGAATATTGTAAATTCGCCGCTCGCCGATTAATACTACTTTGACATTGATCGGCACCGGTTCCGGTTTAAGAGCCGAACCAGCCATCATGTAAAACGGATCATAGGCCGAAACCGCCACCTCGCCGCTCATCAGAACCCGTTTGAGGTTTTTCCATACTCCCGGCTCGGTAAATAGATCAAGAGCGTTGATAACCAGGAAACCGCCCGATGCCTGGTGCAGCGATCCGGCTTTTATACGGGAGAAATCGGTCCGCCAGTACCCGAAACGATCGACCACCCGCTCCATGGTCCCGAACAGATTACGGTAGGCCGGGGAGTTTTCAATCACCACCGGAGTACTTTCTGTCTCGGCATTGTCAAGAAAAAGATTGACGGCAAATTCCTCAAACGGTTCTTTCTTACGAAATCCCGGGGCTTCCTGCTCCCCCCGTCGCGGCCGGGCCTCTTTGAATCGATCCAAATCTTCAAGCAAAGCCCGTTCCACCTCGGTCAGATACTCGACCGCCCTTTCATTAGGATATTTCTTTTTCAAAACATTTATTTTATCGCTTATGATCGGGGCCATCATAGACTGATCCAGCTTTTCCAACGCCTCATCAAGTTTATTCAGCATCTTTTTGGATTCTATTTCCACAATACCCATTTCCCGGCGAAGTCTTTCGCGGCTGCGAATCAACTCATCCAGCCGCTCTTTGGGAAACTTACCGTCCTGGGCCAGCCGTTCCAGTTTTTCCAGGGGCGATGGTTCATTGTCCACCAGTGGCTGCAACTCGTTTTTGATACCGGTTCCGACCTGGTACTGAACCATTACAAAACCGGCCTCATTCATCTTCTTCTCGAAATCCTCAATCAGTTTTTTCTGGCGGCTTTCAAAATCAGCCGCAATCCGGTTGCGCCGATTTTTATAGTCTTCACTGTCGAATATCTTGGGTATCGACTTTCGCAGGGCCGAGATCGTTAACTCAACACTGTTCTTAAACTTACGCCCATCGCCGGCCCGGAAAATCAACGCCCGAGGCTGATCCGAATCGCGAAAATTGTTGACATAACAGATATCCATCAAATTCGGTGTATGGTTATTATGAAGTCCTTCGAGAAGATGTTTGATGGTCGTCGTCCGACCAGTCCCCGTCAAACCAGTGACAAATATATTGTAACCCCGGCTTTTAACCTTGAGCCCGAGCTTGATCGCCTTGATAGCCCGCTCCTGGCTGATAATATTGCCGCAAGGAGAAACATCATCGGAGGTTTTTATTTTGAGTTTGCCCAGATTTATTTGGGGAACAAGATCCTTGATTTTCAATTCCCTGGCTTTGCGGGGCGCCATATTACCCTCCTGAATTTAATTTCGTCCAATATATATTCTTTTTATTTACAAAACAAGCCTTCTTGACAATTAAGGGAAACCTGTTATATTTGGCCGAAATTGAAATCTCACGCCGGTATCGTCTAGTGGCCCAGGACGGGGGATTCTCAGTCCTCAAACCGGGGTTCGATTCCCCGTACCGGTACCAAATAAAGCCGGGTGACGCCTTTTGGGAAGTCATCCGGCTTCTTTTAAAGTCATTATTTTCAGATCATGGCCCATGGAATACCAATCGGGCACTCTATTTTTCACACAAAAATTAAAACCACAAAAATTATCAGGCTTTTATAAAACCTTCACGGCCCATTTCCGTATAGTAGACTGGATTGGGAATTAAGCCGCTTACGCGTTAAAAACATGAATTTCGGTGTCAGGTGGGCCGCCGACAAGACACCCTCACACAAATATTCCCGCATATTCCCCTCGATGCACAAAGTGAAAGGGATACTTATGGTTACCAAATACTTTAAGGGATCGCGGGGACCGGTTGCCGTGATAATTTCCCTGATTATTAGCCTTCTTGCCCCGATCTCGCCAGCCGCGGCCAATCAACCGGTTTTCAAACCCACCATGGAAATCAGTCGGACATCGGCCAATATCGATGTCAATGGCGATCTGAACGATGCCGGATGGAAAAACGCCGTTCAGTCGGATAACTTTATCGAGAGTTATCCAGGCGATAATATTGCCCCGCTCGCCGAAACCGGGGTAATGGTCACCTATGATGAAAAGTGTCTTTATGTCGCTTTTATCTGCTATGATAATAGAGGTAACATCAGAGCAACCATGTGCCAGCGCGACCAATTTAACGGCGATGATGCCGTTGGGGTCTTTATTGACACTTATGGTGACGCCGCCTGGGCCTACAAATTCTTCGTAAATCCTTATGGCGTCCAGAAGGATTATCTCTGGACCAATATTGTCGGCGACGATTCCGGCTATGATCTGGTCTGGAATTCAGCCGCCCGGATAACCGATTTCGGCTACCAGGTGGAGATAGCCATTCCCTTTGCCAGTATCCGTTTCCCCAACAAAGATCGGCAGATATGGAAGATGGACTTCCGCCGTAACCACCCCCGTGACAGCTATCACCAGTACTCATGGGCGGCTCATGATCGTAATGAGCAGTGCGACCCGTGCCAGTGGGGGACTGTTTCCGGGCTTGCCGATGTCCGGCCGGGTAAAGGGATAGAAATCCTGCCGTCCCTGATCGCCAGCCAGGCGGGAGCGGTCACCGATGTCTACAATCCCGATATTCCTTTCGACAATGATAATATCGACGGTGAAATTTCACTAGGGGGGAAATATGCCATCAACTCCGATATCACCCTCGAAGCCACCGTCAATCCCGATTTCAGCCAGGTTGAAGCCGATGCCGCTCAGATCGATGTCAATACTACCATTGCCCTGTTTTTCCCCGAACGACGCCCGTTTTTCCAGGAAGGACGTGATATCTTTCGAACCCTGTTCAACTCCTTCTATACCAGGACCATTAATGATCCGCAATTTGCCGGAAAACTGACCGGTCGTTCCGGGCCGTTCCGTTTCGGCGTCGTTTCGGCCGTCGACGAAAACAGCTATTACCTGATTCCCCTCGAAGAATCCTCTGTCAGGCCCTTTAATGTCGGCAAAAGCTATGTCAACATCTTTCGCGGCATGTATTCTTTCGGCGAAAGTTCCCAGTTCGGATTCATTTTCAACGATTGCCGTTATGAGCGGGGTGGCTCCAATTCGGTCGTGGCATTAGACCAGAGAATCAGGTTATCGCGTAATTATGTCATTGACGGCCAGTACATTATGACCTATACCGATGAGCCCGACGACAGCGCTCTGTACTACAATCAGGCGACTTTCGACCGCGGCAGGTACACAATCGGTTTTGACGGTGAATCATATACCGGGCACGGATTCATTTCCCGGTTCCTGCGCAACGCCCGCCACTGGAATTTCCTGATTAACTACGATCAGGTCGGCCGAACCTATCGCACCGAAACCGGTTATGACCCCTGGATCAACTACCGTAATTTCGTTGTCTGGAGCGGCTATAACATATATTTCAATCATGGCTTATTCGAACAGATTACACCGCAACTCTATACCGAAACCCGGTGGAATTTCGATGGCTCCCGCAAATGGACCAATGTCAATATTGCCCTGGAAAATCAGCTTCGCTTAGCCCAGACCCATTACGCCATCGCCTATAATACCGGTTGGGAATCATGGAGCGGCCGGGAATTCGACAATCTCTGGAATCTTCATTTTGACGGCAGCAGTGCCATCAGCGATCGCTTGGGCGTCAACTTCTCCGTCGAAACCGGTGTCGGTGCGGCCCTGAATGTTCTTGAAAAAGGTCGTGAGTGGTCATTCTCATCGGGCTTGAGCATCAAACCTTTCGACCGCCTGATTATCGAACCGGAGGGTGATTACCTGGTCAGCAATCATGTCGATACCAACGAACAGCTGTTCGAGAACTATATTTTCCGAACCCGGTTCAGCTACCAGGCCACCCGGACTTTGTCGGTCAGGCTGGTTGTGCAGTACACCTATCGAAGCATGCTTGTCCCGATTGATAACGATGGACTGCTCGAATATGCCGAGTATGAAAACCGTCACTGGGATTTCGATCCTCTGATAACCGTCCGCATCAGTCCCTTTTCGGTCTTTTATTTCGGAACCACCTACGATTATGACCGCCTCCCCGACGATCTCTACCCATTCTATCACCCGACCCCCAATCCCGATTTGTCCTCGGGCTGGGAGCTGTCCTCGCGCCAGTTTTTCATGAAATTGCAGTACCTCTTCCAGACCTGATAGGCCAGCAATCATATAAATAAAACTCTCTTAAAAAAGGCGGTCTTAAAAAACCGCCTTCCAATCTTATCAATGTTACGTCTCAATCAATGGAATTCCCACTCGACAAAACCTTCCCTGACATCGGTCATGGCATTGACAATCAGTTCCACCAGACCGCCATAGAGCATCCGCGTTCTCTCCCAGGCATCATAATAGGTCAGCAGATCCCGCATCTGGCCCTTGCAGTTGGAACAGGGAGCACAGACATACTTGTTGACCGATGGATCAAGTTCCTCATGGGTAAAGGCGTTCAGAATCTGGGCGAACTTCTTCCGGCCGGGAAAAAGGAATCGCCAGTTGGGGAAATTGTTGGATTGCATGATGGCGAATCCGCTTCCCCCGCCACAGCAGTAGTTATCCACCCCGTGAGGCGTCATCTCGCGGAATTTCGGGGCGATTTTTTTCAGCACCCGCCGTTGCGGTTGTACGATACCCATAGAGCGGATCATATTGCAGGGATCATGCAGCGTTATCGGAAAATCGTTGCGTTCCGGGTCAACCTTAACCCGGCCATTCAGAATAATATCCTCCAGCGTGACCATGCTCGATTCCCTGGGAATATTGCTTTCGCCCAGCCAGATCCGATCCCCGATAGCCATGGCCGCCTTGTGAGCATGCCCGCATTCGGCCACAACGACTTTCTTCACTCCCAGTTTTTTGGCCGCTTCGGCATGTTTCAAAGTCACCTTGGCCAGCTGTACATCATCGTAAAATAAGCCGTAATTGACCGAATCATAACCGACCATCTCGCTCGACAGCGTCCAGCTCAGCCCGGCCAGTTCGAAAATGATAGTAAAGGCCTCGAGATTCTCCGGCCAGGATAAAAATTCGCCGGCGTTATGAATCAGCAGAATATCCGCTCCCGTTTTATCGAACGGAATTTTGATATTCAAACCGGTTCGATCGGTGATATCCTCTTCGGCGAATTCCATCAGGTCCATGAGGGCCACCGGTGATATCCCGGTTGAGGAACCGGTTTTCAGTTGTTTGACGGTTCCATCCTGGTGCAGTTCCGAGGGCGCAATACCCAGTTCCTGGCTGAATAATTTTCTTATTTCCCGGGCGATCAATCCGTTATCGACTCCCATCGGGCAGGTCTGGGCACAGCGCCGACAGAGATTACAGCGGTAAGCCAGCTGGCCCAAGCGGGCCACTGTCTCCCAGTTAAGATCGATATCGGCTCCGGTAAATTTGGCCGTCAGCCTGCCGCCCGGCTTGATATACTTGTTGACAATTCGCCGCAGGACATCGGAGCGGAACAGCGGCCGGTATATCTCGGCTCCTCCGCTCATCTCATAAATCGGGCAGGCCTCCGAACAGGTGTTGCACTTGACACAATTGTCCAGCGACAACATCAGCGGCCGGATGAAGGTCCAGTTGTTTTCCGATGTCAATAGCTTCCTGAGTCCCTCGAGAAATTTCGCCACCATCTTCTCCTTCTCTTCTTCCGTTTCCGGAATCGGGATGGTGACATTAAGGATACCATCGAGTGATATATCTTTCCCCTGTCTTCGGCTATCGGATATCTCCGGTACCGGCGGATCCTCCCAATCTTCGTAGGGATACGGTAGTTTAACCAGTTCTTTGGGATCGATAGTATATAACCGGTCGGTTTTCTTACCGAAATCTTTCACCTTAATGAAATTACTGCTCATCTTTGGCCTCCGTTACGACTTCAGCCCAAGATTTACCGGTCTTGACATGAGGCGCGCTCCAGCCGACTTTCTGATTCAGCATTTTCACCAGGCTTTTTTCCAGACGACTCCCTCGTTCATTGGGTTTATCGTTCCATCGCACCGCATGGTACAGGAAATACTTGGCCACGAAATGTGACATTCGCGTCAACGGTATATACATAATCATCAACGAGACCGCGATAATTTCGGCTTTCAGCCAACCGCCGGTAACAATCGGCGTGGAAAAAGTCACAAGTGATTGCATGTATGATCGAACCGCCAGAAATCCCGGATCGGTGCTGAATTGTGCAATCAGGGCGATGGCCACCACGACATCGAAAGCCAGAAGATTGAAATATTCCATGGGTGAATTATAGGCCCTTTGGCCTTTGTCCGTTAAACGCCAGACCAGAAGTCCCAGCGCCCCGAATCCGGCCAAAATCAATCCGGCGTAACCCGTTATCAAGGTGGCATAGTGAATCAGAACTCCTAAAAAACCGGCTGTATTCCCAATCGCCATCCCGGCCGCCTGCAATATTCCGCCCAGAAGCAATAAAGCCAGCCAGCCGATTGACAGGTAAAGACCGAAATGGAAAGGGAAAGAAAACAGCCAGACCTTGAGATTGTTACGCCAAACTCCTTTGAACAGGATTATCTCCTCGGCCATCTCTTTCAACTCGTTGAACATATCCGAATGTCTCGGTTTGGTCCACCAATCCAATTCTTCAAGATACGAACCGCCGTAATCGGACCGGCCTTTTTCATGCGGAACCGGATACAATTCCCACCGCAGGCCCTCCGGGGCATTGATATACCTCATGGTCTTGACGACCATGGCAATGATCGCCACCAGAAACGAGATATAAGACACAATTTGTACCATCATCATAAATCGGACTCCTCAAATGCCTTTATTTCTTGACAGGGCACCCCGGTTCTGATTCCTCCCCCTCATCCTCTGGAGCCATTATTCGATCAGGATTGAGCATCGGCAAAAAAGCGTACTCATCCTTAATCCGTTGCAATCGATCCTTATCGATCAAATCCGCCAGAGTGTATTTCTCCAGAACCTCAACCATACGCCCGCTTAAAATCGCCCACATAATTCTGGCTTCACAAAAACTGCTGTTCAGACAAATATCGGGATTATTGACACAATCGGTCAGATTGATCGGCCCATCGACTGCCCGCACTACATCCATAATTTTGATCTCTTCCGGTGACCGTGAAAGGTGATATCCCCCTTTTTTCCCGGAGACACCAATCAATAACCCCTCATTTTTCAAAGGAATGGCCAGTTGCGCCAGATAATTCTCGGAAACACCCGTTATCCCGGCGATTCGTCCCAGATGAACCAGGTTATTCTTTTTAAGCTCCCGGGCCAGTTCCACCATCAGGCGAAGCCCATATCTATTCCTCGTAGAAAACTTCATTTTGGCCTTTCCACAACATTATACAGTTAACATTAGTAAAATGATAATATTAATAATGTAAATGTCAAGTGAAATTATTCACTTAATTACGATATTCCGCAATTTACGCCAAATGACCCGCCAGACGCCTATTCAATTGTAATTCAATATATTAAACATCCAGTTCACTTGTTGCTGATAGAGAACACGGAAATAACTAAAACTAATTGAGTTGCCTTTTCTATATTGTTCTTAATAATGATGAATGCCCCGGCCTTTAAACTTCATTCCTGTCACCATCGGACCTGATTATCAGGCCGATTTATCCCACCCGACCCGGAAACCGGCGTCTTGTCCTTCCGTCCCTATTCCTCATATCTGATTAATAATTCGAACCTCAATGCAAAGATAGGGATTGACGAATTCGATCCGATATATATTTTATGACGACCATTAAACCGAGCTAAGGAAATGTCGACTTTGGATAAAGCTATTTTAATTGCCGCTCAGGCTCACCAGGGCCAGATTGATGCCTATGGTGAACCTTATATTCTGCATCCCCTGCGTGTCATGATGCGTATGTCGTCGGAACCGGAAAAAATCGTGGCCGTTTTGCACGATGTGATCGACAAAACCGACTGGACTCTTCAGGATTTCAGAATCGAGGGTTTCTCCGACGAGATTCTTGAAGCGCTGGATTGCCTGGTCAAGCGTTCCTATGAAACATACGAGGATTTCATCAAGCGAACCCGGGTCAGTTCTCTGGCCGTGCGGGTCAAAATCGCCGATCTGGAAGATAATCTGGATATGACCCGGCTGGATGATCTCACCGAAGAAGCCAATAATAATTTGGCCAGAATGCACCGGGCCTGGAAAGAACTAACCGGAATCAAAAAAGTTAAGTACTTCTGATCCCGGCCAGGTTAAACAATATCAAACAAATTCATTGCGGCCATTTGATATATCTTATCGGTCCGGTCATTTTATCTGTACCTTTATGATTTCGTCCAATATCATTAGGCCGCCGTACTGACATTGTACTGCCTTTCGATTCACTATTCATCCGCCCGTTATCCTGACAAGATGGAGACTTACTGCCAAAAATCTCGGTTGTCTCCTGCCTGCTTTTCATGGACCCGGAATATCCATCCTGATTTATATATTATCCCGCCCGGGGGAAAATTCGGGGGAAAATCGGGGTCAAAGATCGAATTTTTAAAATCCGGCCTCCCGATTATTATAAACAGGACTTTCTCCTCCAATAAACTCACAGCATCCCAACCATGCGCCCCACGGCCAGCGCAAGATCTAATCCACTGGACATCAGCATCTTACACGCCATTGGCTATTGGTTGTAAATATCCCGCCGGAGTGTTTTTGGGCAGAGTCATCGGATTTTTTCTTTCAAAATAGCTCAAAAAGTATTTGCTTAAACACCGCTTGTATATTAATTGGGGGCTTGACAAGTCCCAACAAGCGACATATGTTGCTTGTGAAAAAAGTAACTAAGTGGTGTGAGTAATGAAGCGCCGATTGATGATTCAAAACCCCGATTTTCTTATGATTTCCCAAGGAGCTGAGACTGACTTGATAATATCGGGATTCCGTTTCCCAATAACCGTCATTACCGCCATTTACCATATATTTTATACAAAGTTAAATCATGAGAGGTTGCCAAAATGAGTAGCGAATCATTCAATCCTTTTCGGATGGCTCAGGCCCAGTTTGATAAAGTCGCCGATATCCTCGATCTGGATAAAGGGACGCGGGACCTTCTTCGCAATCCGATGAGGGAATATCATTTCAATATTCCGATCCGCACGGATGACGGATCCACCCAGGTTCTGCGCGGTTTCCGCGTTCAGCACAACGATTCCCGCGGACCGTGTAAGGGCGGTATCCGTTTCCATCCCCAGGAAACCATCGATACCGTTCGAGCCTTGTCGATGTGGATGACCTGGAAATGTGCCGTCGTGGATATTCCTCTCGGCGGCGGTAAGGGTGGTGTTATCTGTGATCCTCATAATTTGAGTGCCTACGAACAGGAACAGATCTGCCGCGGCTGGGTTCGTCAACTGGCCAAAAACGTTGGCCCTATCAGCGACGTTCCTGCACCCGATGTCATGACCAATTCCCAGCATATGCTCTGGATGCTCGATGAATTCGAAGCCATCCACGGCTCCAAGTATCCCGGCTTCATCACCGGAAAGCCGGTCGGATTGGGAGGTTCGCTGGGACGTACCGAGGCGACCGGATACGGCGTCATTTACACCGTCCG
Organism: Candidatus Zixiibacteriota bacterium; assembly: GCA_016933955.1. Taxonomy (NCBI): domain Bacteria; kingdom Pseudomonadati; phylum Candidatus Zixiibacteriota; species Candidatus Zixiibacteriota bacterium. Next base: position 46,844 of record JAFGTT010000019.1, on the reverse strand, counting down.
CGAAGCCTTGAAGCAAATGGGCATTAACCCGGCCGATACGGTCGCCAGTGTCCAGGGCTTCGGTAATGTCGCCCAGTATGCTATCGATCTCTATGAACAGCTCGGGGGCAAAGTCATCTGCGTCTCATGCTGGGATCAGGCCGACCAGAAATCATATACCTATAAAAATCCAGCCGGGGTTGAGTTGAAATCACTGCTGAAAATCACCGACCGTTTCGGCGGTATCGACAAAAACAAGGCCAAAGACCTGGGCTATGAAATTCTTCCCGGCAATGCCTGGATCGAGCAGGATGTCGATATCCTTATCCCGGCCGCCATCGAAAACCAGATCACTGGCGAAACCGTCAAAAAGATTAGCTCGCGGGTGAAAGTGGTTGCCGAGGGAGCCAATGGCCCGACTACTCCGGAAGCCGATGTCATCCTGGAAAAAAACAATATTTTCGTCATCCCGGATTTCCTGGCTAACGCCGGTGGGGTGACCTGCAGCTACTTTGAACAAGTCCAGTGCAACATGAACTATTTCTGGGAAAAAAGCGAGGTCCTGAGCAAACTGGATACCAAGATGACCTCAGCCTTCCTGGCCGTCAGCGGTCTGTCGGAAAAACGTAAATTGTATATGCGCGATGCCGCTTATGTAATTGCGGTCGGGCGTGTCGCCGAGGCTTGCCGTAGCCGGGGCTGGGTTGCATAAACTGCTGGCTTTAATTTTTCTGTTTTTATATATTTCATTGGATGCCGTTGCGGCTGGATACCGGCCGCAGCGGCAATATTATGAATTTCTCCGATTAATGCCGATATCAAGGAGTAGATGATGGCGGATAACGGGAAATCTACTGATAAGCTTCTGGAGGCCTTAAAACAGCGCGCCAATGAACTCAACTGCCTCTACCGTATTGAAGAGATTCTGGTGTCATCCGATGAATCGCTCGATGAAATCTGCCGCAAAATCATTCAGGCCATGCCCTGGGGCTGGCAGTATCCCGATATTTGCCAAGCTGAAATAATCCTCGAAGATAAAACCTTCTCATCCCCGGATCTGATCCGTACCGAATGGGTCCTTACCGCCGATATTCTCGTTCAGGAAATGGTTATCGGCACCCTCAGCGTCTATTATTCCGAAAAACGCCCCGAGGCTGACCACGGTCCTTTCCTGAAAGAGGAATCCCGCCTGATTAAAACCATTTCCGATCGGCTGGGTCATTTTATCCTGCAATACAAAATGAAACAGGTGTTCGGCGAATTCAACAGTGAGTCCAGACCAATCGCCGACGGTGAATGTACCCAATGGCAGGTTATCATGGATATGCTCCGTAAAACCGACCGTAACCTGTTCCTGAGTATCTCCCGCAAAATGCTCAACCACCTTTGCTGGAGCGGCGTCACGGAAGCTGAATTACTCCTTCGTTCCTTCGGCAGTGACCAGAAACAGGAGGAGGAAGAACTCCGCGAAGACTGGAATATCCCTCACCGGCGCCGGGTTCTCGGATTTTCGGCCGATTTCAGTTCAGCCGCCTTCAAAATCGCTTCGGATCACATGAGTGACCGGGAAATTATGCGCGTTATTCAGAAATGGATCGAGGAGGATAAGCTCAGTTTTCTGGTTCAGGTGGTCAACCGCAATCTGTCGCTGGCCGAGGTAGCCGATGCCATCCGCCGCTATCACCATCTCGCCCCGGATGAACCCGAGGTCTTTTCCCCGAGCAAACGCGGCATCCAGGTCTCCCTGATCCGGCGTTTTCTTTCGGACCAGCTCCAATACATCAATATCGCCAAAAATTTCATCGAGGTCCGCGATTTTTACCATCTCCTCCAGAATCTCATCTTCAGTGCCGAAAGTCAGGGTAAACTGGGCGGTAAAAGCGCCGGGATGTTTCTCGCCTCACAGATATTGAAGAAAAAAGCCAAAGATTTGGACCTGCTGGGAAATGTCAAGATACCCAAAACCTGGTATATCACCTCCGATGTCGTCCTGCACTTCATGCACTATAACGATCTCGATGAAGTCGTCGAGCAGAAGTATAAAGACCTCAATCAGGTCCGGCTCGAATATCCCCATATCGTCCAGACTTTTAAAAATGGTCGTTTCCCGGTCGATATTAAAAAAAGCCTTTCTGTGGCGCTTGATGATTTCGGCGACCGTCCTTTGATTGTCAGAAGCTCCAGCCTTCTCGAGGATCGGATCGGGGCCGCCTTTTCAGGTAAATATAAAAGCCTGTTTCTGGCCAATCAGGGAAGCAAGCAGAAGCGGCTCGATGCCCTGATGGATGCTATTGCTGAAGTTTATGCCTCCACTTTCAGTCCCGACCCGATCGAGTACCGGTCCGAACGCGGCCTGATCGATTTCGGCGAAGAAATGGGTGTCATTATCCAGGAAGTCGTCGGCACCCGGGTGGGCAAATATTTCCTTCCCTCCTTCGCCGGGGTGGCTTTCAGCAACAACGAATTCCGCTGGTCGCCGCGCATTCAGCGTAAAGACGGGCTGGTCAGGATTGTCCCCGGCCTGGGAACTCGCGCTGTCGACCGCCTTAGCGATGATTATCCTATTCTTATCGCCCCGGGACAGCCCGGGTTGCGGGTTAATGTCAGCCCCGATGAAGTTATCCGCTATTCTCCCAAAAAAATCGATGTCATCAATCTGGAAAATGACAGCTTCGAGTCGATTGATATTGACCAGTTCATCAAAAGGGTCGGCTATGAAATCCCGGCCATAAACAATATGGTGTCTATCTTCCGGGATAACCGCCTGACCAAACCGCTGGGAATGAATATCGACTTCGAAAATGAGGACCTGGTTATCACGTTTGAAGGTCTTTTGACGCGGACACCGTTTATCAAGCAGATGCAGACCATGCTGAAAGTTCTCGAGGAAACACTCGGCCGTCCGGTCGATATCGAATTTGCCTCCGACGGCGAGGATTTCTATCTATTGCAATGCCGGCCTCAGAGTTATTCCGGGCAGAGCGCCCCGGAACCGATTCCCAAAGACATTCCCGCCGAAAAAATCGTCTTTTCGGCCAACCGTCATATCTCCAATGGCAAGGTCAACAATATCACCCATATTGTCTATGTCGATCCCGAGCGCTACGGGGCCCTGCCGGATCGGGGAGATATGATCGGCGTGGCCCGCGCCGTCGGCAAACTGAACAAACTCCTGCCCAAACGGCAGTTTATCCTGATGGGGCCGGGACGATGGGGAAGTCGCGGCGATATCAAACTGGGCGTCAACGTGACCTACTCGGAAATTAACAATACCTCGCTGTTGATTGAAATCGCCCGGCAGAAAGGCGGCTATGTTCCCGATCTGTCTTTCGGAACCCATTTTTTCCAGGATTTGGTCGAGGCCGAAATCAGGTATCTGCCCCTCTACCCGGATGATAAAGGCATCATCTTCAACGAGCAATTTCTGCTCGAATCACCCAATTTCCTGGCTGATATTCTTCCGGAGCATGCCAACCTGGCTGAGACCATCCGTCTGATCGATATCCCCAGGACAACCGGCGGCCAGGTCATGAAGGTGTTGATGAATGCCGATTTGAAAGAGGCCGTGGGTCTTATTACCGAGCCGACCGACCAGACCGAGATTGCCATGACGGCCGAAGAAATCCAGCAGAAACAAAAGGAAAATCACTGGCGCTGGCGGATGCAGATGGTGGAAAAAATCGCCGGGGAAATCGATCCCAGTCATTTCGGAATCGTCGCTTTCTATATTCTCGGAAGTACCAAAAATGCCAGCGCCCGACCCGATTCCGATATCGACATCATGGTGCATTTCCGCGGCGACCAGCGGCAGTTGAATGATCTCAAATTATGGTTTTCGGCCTGGAGTTCCTGTCTCGAGGAAATCAACTTCATGCGGACCGGTTACAGGGTCGCCAATTTTCTCGATGTCCAGATAATCACCGATGAAGACATTGAGAAAAAAAGCAATTATGCCGCCAAAATCGGAGCCGTAACTGATGCCGCTCAGCCCCTGCCGATCGGTCCCCGGAATCAATAAGTGCCTTTTTATTTTCGAAAATCAATATTGTCGGTTCGCGTACCCCGACACCTGAATCAATCGGATTTAATCCGGATTCCCGTTCAAAACAAAACCACCCCATAAAACCGGATGGCCGGTTCCCCGTTCGGCGCGGAGACGATTCAAAATAGCCAGGGCCGATTCCCGGAGAGCATCCTGCTTCGATTTGCCCCCCAGCCAGCCCCGATAAAATCCATCCATCAATTCCGCCGTTTCCCGGTCGGGAATTTTCCAGAGAGTCATCAGGATAGATCGTACCCCGGTATGGGCAAAAGCCCGCCTCAGGCCGAATACGCCCTGCCCGCTCGATGTTTCGCCGACCCCGGTTTCGCAGGCGGATAGCGTCGCCAGCTCGGTCCCCATCAGGTTGATTCGGGAAACCTCAAATGCGGTCAGCAAACCGTCTTCAATACCCGATGCCGGTTTGGTCCTGTCTTTTATAATCCGGTTGGCCCCCGCCAGGGCGAGACCGGAGCGGAGTAGCGGATTGACCAGTATTTTCTCATGATCATCATTCTCGGAACTGCAGAAAAAACCATGGGTCGTAAAATGCAAAACGCGGGGAGGGCGATCCAGTCCCTTGATTATCTCCTCCCGGGCCTCGGATCCGCAAAATTCTCGAACGTCGTTTGCCCCATTTTTCCAGAAAGCCTCGGCCACCAAAGCGGATTCCTCGCGCCCGTATCGAAGTGGACGGAAACCATCCTTAAGACATTCCACCGATCCCCGGTCGGGTTGCGATATCAACAGACTTACCATTCCGGAGTCATCGGTCGCCTTACCCTTCATGGCGATCATTTCCGAGGTATTATTATCGAAATCCGGATCGGCGATTATCACCACTTCCGGGTTTGGCGGAAATATTTCCTCCGGACGAAGCAGGTCCCGTCCCGAGGACAGGTAGCACAGGCGATAATGCTCAATTATATAGGAACTGCCACTGTCCGGAAGGATTTCAAAAGGCAAAAGATTTAGAAGACCATCAGGCGCCAGATAAATATCCTTTACCTCCGGATTTTTTTCCGCCAGCGGCCGGAACAGCAATTCCTTTAATTGTGAAGTAATCTCACTCAGTTCCTTTTCCATTTGCACGATAAGTGGAGAATAAGCACGGGAACCGGATTCATATATCATTCGTCTTGCCACCGTCACCAGGCTGTCGATAATCGTCGCCTCGCCGAGATCAACCAGGCCGACCCGGCCATTATGATCCAGAATAAAGGCCAGGTAATGCGGCGCCCCTGTCTTGATAAAATCGTTGCCCCTGGCTTTGAAATCATGCGGTTTAAAGCGCACGTATTCCCAGAGAACGGTATTTTCCGGTATGGCCGCGGCGATATCCTCCGGCGTAAAACCCCCGGTTTCCAGATCATTCTTGAAATCGGCGCACATCCGGCTGATTTCCGTCTCCAGCGAGTCCTGGATATAATAGAGAACCTGCAGGCTGTCGCCATATGGATTCTCCTCATCTTCGCCCATAGCGGCCATTACCAGGTTGGCAATAATCGTGCAAATTTTCCCACGCTGTTTGAGTTTCGCGGTGATCTGGTCGTTGTATGAGCAATAAGCGGTCTCACCCTCAGACATAATGGCATCGACCACCAGGGATTTGCTCTTCAGCACCATATCCAGGGCCAGTCGGCGCGCCCCTTCATCGTTTGACTTAAGCGCCATGGAAAACAGCGAATGTTCCATCGGCGAATACTGATCAATCCACCTGAGTTTTTGCTCTTCCGATGAAAAGGTAAAAGCATAATTGATAAACTTCCGCATTGTTTCGATATATAGCCGGTAGTATTCCAGGCTTTTGTCATAATTATCCATCGCCGCATAAAGACGTGCCAGACCATGCAAACTGGCCATTCGATCGAAATCGACTCCATAGATATCAAGGGCCTCAAGTAGCAGTTTTTCCGACTCCTCGTATTTCCCCGTCCCGTAGTACAGATGCCCTAGATTATTGACACTTTTGGCATAACTTGAGCTTTTCCGGCCGTAAGCGGTCTCATAGATTTGGTTGGCCAGGACATTCAGTGACTCCGCGAGTTTATAATCCCCCAGATTATCATAAACGTTGGATAAGTTCTGATAATCGCTGGCTAACAGCGGATGTTCATTTCCGAGAATCTCGATCTTGATATCAAGAGATTTTTTGCCGTATTCCAATGCCTTATCATATTCTCTGGTGACATTGTAAATAACCGCCAGATTGGCGTAGGTACTGGCCCGGTTCAGCGGGCGGATATCTTCCAGATCCTCCTCAATTGCCAGGACTCTCTCGAAATTCGCAAGAGCCCTGTCATACTGGCCCATCTCCAGGTTCAAACGACCGATATTACTCAGGCTCATAACCACATCGGCGTTTTTCTCCCCGAATACCCGTTTTCTTATCTCCAGCGCTTTTTGATGATAAATAATGGCCGAGGAATATCTGCCCATCTGCCGATCGTTGAGAGCATATACATCCATCACCATGGCGATCAAAGGATGCTCCAGTCCGATCGTTGTTTTGGCCTGTTCGAGAATTTCCCTGTTAAGGGAATCGGCTTCATTGTACTTGCCAAGGTTGGTCTTCAGTAGCGTCAGGTTGTACATAATACTCAGGATATTGTAATGCCCCGGCCCGAAAACATCCTGTTGGACTTCCAGGGATCTATGATACAGCGATTCCGCCTCGGTATATCGGCCCATATCATCATATACAATAGCCAGGTTGTTCAGGGTCATCCCCACGTCATAATGATTGGGGCCGAGATTTTTTATCTGAATATCAAGAGCGCGATTGTTGTAATCGATCGCTTTCTGAAATTCATCCATGTAATAATACAGAACCGCCAGATAACTCACACATTTGGCCGTCTCCAGGTGATCCTCCCCGAAAATCCTCTCGCGAATAGCCAGCGATTGATTGAGATACTCCGCGGCTTCACTGTACTGACTTGTTATAATCTTGAGTTTGGCAATGTTCCCGATTATATCGGATATAAGAGAATCCTCGGGCGGATCGGTTTTCTCCCGGTACTCCAGGGCCAGACTGTATATGGAATCGCTGAGACCGTAATTTCCCCGGCAGTAGTAACTCAGGCCAACCATATTGAGTATGCCCGCCATGGTCGAGTCCGGCGTACTCGGATTACTTTCGCCCAATTCTTGTGCCTGTGTGGCCAGCGTCAGCATCGAATCAAATTCGCCGTTATCCATAAATTCGCGCGCCTTTATAAGCAGACCGCGGATTTCATCATGGAATCCAACCCCGGCATTCTGTTCCCCCCCCTGGCCAGAGCCGGCGATAAAAATAGAAATAAGGAAAATCAGCAGACCATGTGCTCTTTTAATAATCATGACCCCACCTTAAAGATTTATGACCTGACCCGGAAAAATATAAATTTCGAAAGTTACTTATTTTCTATCTCAATCCGGAACTCGTACACCTGCCGTCCGTCGGTCCTCTTCCCTCCGGTTTCGGCTATCGTTACCACATATTTCCCGGGATGAAGATATCTTCCCGGCACCAGCACATTTCCGATTTCATAGCGATCGAAATCGGAATAGTTATCATCATGAAAAACCAGAAGGCCCGATTCATCGGAAATATTGACCCGGTAAACGGTTCCGGGTGTTGCCCCATGATAGACAAAAGACACCACCAAGTCCATCCCCGGCGTAACGGAAACTGCCTCAATACCGTTAGAACGGGTGGGAAACAATCCCACCGACACCACCGGCCGGGCTAATTGGTTGCTGCTGCGCCTTAATCCGAGATAGGCGGGATAGAGAAGCAGCAGTATCAATATAAAAGCCACGGCGGGTCGCAAGATAAAAGGCGCCTCAGGCCAGAGAAATCGTCTGAAAATACCGGTGCGGATATTTTCACCGGATGTTTCAACGGCCGCCGCTTTCAAATCGCGTCGAACCTCAGGATCATTCAGGATAATATCGGCTCTGGCCTCGAAAGATCGGACCTCCTCGAAACAGGACTCACATTCCAGCAAATGTATCTCGAACTGATCTCGTTTTTCTTCCGAAAGCGCGTTCAGCTCATAGGCATGAATCATTTCCCCCAATTTGGGATTAGTGCATTGGTTTTTCATCATCCAGCCTCTCTTTTATCCATGCACCTGTTCAGCATTTTACGGCTTCGATTTAAAATAACATATAGGTGGTTGGGTTTGACCTTCAGCCGCAGGCAGATTTCATCGGTTTCATAGCCATGGTGAATAAGATTCAACACCCTGGCATAGCGCGGAAATATCGATACCAGTTTCCTAAGGCACTCGATCAGGAGCGGCCGCAAATCATAATCGGGATCGGAAACATGAACCTTATCGGGATGATCGACATAATCGCCCGCCCCTATCCGGTTCTGGCGAACCATGCTTTTTTTAAGATAATTACCGATACTGTTTCTGAGAATCATATAAGCCCAGGCTTCGAAATTCGGCGGTTTTTCATGCGATTTCAGTTTCTGAATGATAATCATACAGGCTTCCTGCGCCACGTCTTCGGCGTAATCCAAACCTATTCGTTTTCTTGCCAGAAAGACAAATCGGGCATGTAAATGCCGGAAAAGTCTTTCCTCGGCCAATTTATCACCCTTGGCCGCCTGCTGTACCAATTGATTCACGGGGGGCCTCACAAGTACTTGAATACAATATAGTATGCAATCACGCCGGCACCAAGCGCTTTTTACCGGATAAATAAAGTCTTTAAAAAAATTTGTAAGATTTCCCATCTCGCGGAAATTAATGCAATGAGACGAAAAAGCAAATATTGTCCCGGTTAAGTATCCGACGCCATTGTTATCAAATATACCGGTGGCCAAACGGATTGATAATATTCGATTTAACCGGCTCAAAGGATAAATAAATTTAACTTGGCGAGACCATTTGATTTATGAACCCGGACGACTTCGGCCGGGGGGCGAGTCGCTCTGCTACACAATGATTGGGGGTGATAGGCACCACTTGGTTATTTAATGCTTGGCCCGGGATCTTTCCAGAAACGGCTTTAATACCCCTCGCTTGGACGAATTTCATCAGGAAGTCAAGCGCCGGGTCTTAAAATGGTTGCCGCTCAAGCTATCCGGAGCTGTAAAGGCATGTTTCCGCAGGATATCAGGATTGAATATTATGATCTCTACCCGATAACCTGCATCGAAATCCGGCAGTCATAACATCGAAATCGGTTTCTCCGCCAGACCGGAATGAGAAGCATGCTGTTTTATCGGTTAAAAGGCTGATTTAGGAAAATGATTATGCATGCGCATCGGACCGCCGACTATTACGTAAATCAATGTACCATGGTACAACCTCTTATTGAAATATATATTTAGAATTGTCCGCCATCCGTCTTGATTGCACATTTCTGCACATGTCCCATCCACCGATGCGGTGCCGTCTTTTCCGATTGCCCGCGAACTTAAACCTTAGTTAACCAAAATCTATGGGAGGTTAATATGCTTAACAGGGCATCTACCCTGAGGCTGATTGTCGCCGTTATCGCCGCCTGGGGGCTATTCATGACGGTCAGTGGATTCTCATTTGAAATCAATTATGAGATCAATAACGATTATTTACAGTCAATGCTGAATGAACCGAACCCGGCTAATCTGGCGCAGGCTTCTGCCGGCCTGTCGGAATTACGGCAGGTTCTCCTGCCGCCCGACCATCGAGCCACCACCCTCAACGTCAACAATGTTGTGATTGCATATGAAATCACGGCCGCGGATATTGAGGAAATCGAGGAAATTCTTCCTCATGAACCGATTACTCTGGCCGGATCAGGCCGCCTGGCCCGGTACAACCTGGCCACCATTATATGTAATCCGGTCTATTTCGACGAAACCAGCGGTAATATTATGGTAGTCTCCGGCCTGTCATTTGACCTTGAAAGCGAACCGGCCAAATTCGACGCCCAGCCGCGGATAACCACGGTTGCCTCGGACCGCTTCGTGGCCGATAACTGCCTCGGCTACAGCGAAAACATCACCGCCTACTTGACTCTGTCAACCCCGCGCCTGAAAAGCGATATGGCGGCCTCGCTTTTCCCCGATCTGATTGATAATACCGTTCCCTTTGTTATCATAACCGCCCCGGAAATGGTATCCGAATTTGAAACTTATGCCGATTACAAAACTCTCCAAGGCTACTATACCAAAGTCGTCGATCTCGATTGGATCGCCGAAAACTTTGCCGTCGGGGCCGAAACCCCTGATTACGTCCGCGAGTTCATCAGGTTCGCTTATCAGAACTGGGGAACTCAGTACATCCTTCTGGGAGCAAGCCATGAAATTCTCCCGACCAAACTGATCTGGTCGGATAAACTCGGCGGCGACTATATTCCATCCGATTATTATTATGCCTGTCTTGATGGCGACTGGAATGAAAATCTCGATGAATATATCGGATTGGTGGCTGATAATGTCGATTATTTACCGGAAGTTTTTGTCGGCCGTCTTCCGGTTTCGACACCTTCGGAAGTTACCAATTATTTCAATAAACTGCAGCAGTATGAAACCGACACCCAGTTTTCAGGCTACCAGCAAAAATCCCTTTATATGGGTTCCTACGTCAGCTATAAAGGCGATTCCGAATGGATTATCGATGAACTGGATGCTTTGACACCGTCCGGTTATACCCCCACAAAATTCCTCGAATTCATCGGTGACGAGGAGCAGGAATATACCAAACAGGATCTTATCGACGCCTTCAATTCGGGATGCAGCGTTTTTTTTGCGTATGGCCATTCCAGCAATGTCGACAACTTCATTATCCGCAAATATTATGAGCGGGTTTCCTTCACCAATGCTGATGCCGACCTTCTGACCAACTACGGGATGTATCCCATATTTAGCACCGTCACCTGTCATAATAATGATATTACCCATGATTGCCTTTCAATACATCTGATCAACAATCCCATCGGAGGCGCCATCGGTTATATCGGGGCTCCGGCCCGTGATGCCGGTTATGCCTCCTTCCGCTATCACACCCAGATGTTCGAAAATGCCTATCAATCCCCGGTCGCCATGACCATCGGGGAAATGACCACCATGGCCCATCTGGTCAATGCCAGCCGCGGTGCTGATATCGACGGGCTTTCGCGTCAAGCCCTGCTGTCTTATATGTATATTGGTGACCCGACCCTCTATGTCTGGTCGGACGCGCCCTCTCAATTCGAAATCGCCTGCCCGACCTCAGTGGCCAAAGGCGAGCAAACTATTCAGATCACGGTCACCGATAATACCGTCCCGGTGGAGGGAGCCATGGTGGCCCTTCGCTACAAGGATTTTTTCCATGGGACGGCCCTGACCAACGCCTCGGGGATAGCATCATTCACCCTGGAAATATCCTCCAATGATGACATCACCGTCGGTGTCACTAAACGCAACTACTGGCACGCCACAAGAACCATCCAGGTTGACGACAACACCTCTTTTGCCACTCTCGAAGGTGTCTCGTATCTCGATGATTCCACAGCTGTTTCGGCCGGAAACGGTAACGGCATGATCGAGGCCGGCGAACAGATCGCCATGGCTTTTACCCTGACCAATACCGGTACCACCGACCTTGAAAATGTTGTTCTCTATCTGGCCAATACCAATTCGGATATAACTGTCAATACGCCATACCTCATGGTCAGTTCCATCGGTGCCGGCGAAACCATTGTCACAGATTACACCATTAATTTTACTGTCTCCGAAACCATCAGCGATATTCAATATCTCTCGGGACCTTATCTGGAAATCATGTCTAACTGGGTTGTCATTGATTTCCCGCTGACCATCCCGATCGGCGGCGGCGTCCCCGAAATAGGCGGTTATACTATTGATGACTCCGAATTCGGAAACGATGACGGCTGCCTGGGTGGCTTCGAAGATATCGATTTCACCGTGACCGTTAACAATATCGGTAAGGGTGTTCTCGAGGAGGTCTGGGGTAGACTGATCCCTGATGATCCTTACTGGGCGATATTTGATCCGGGTATAGATTCAATCTTCTTCGGTGATATCCCCCCTATGAGCACGGTCACCGGTGATCCCTTTGAATTTTATTTTGTCACCGGTGACACGCTGGCCACTTATACTCTTGAATTTCACGATTTCTATAACAATATTTACCCGCTGCCGATTGTCGCTCACTGCAATACAGCCGTCATCGACAGTATTCTTTTCCGTTGTTATCCGGATAAAATATACCTCACCTGGTACCATGAGGATAATTCCGAGCTGTCCGGGTACAACCTCTATCGGCGAACAACTACAAGTGCTTTTGTCAAGGTCAATGAATTGCCGATAACCGGCGCGACCTATTATATCGATGAAGGCCTGGAGGCCAATACCACCTATTTTTACAAAGTGGAATTGCTCCATCAGGATATGGGCCAGGGACCGATTTCCGAAGAATATGAAACGGCCACCAACCCGTTAATGCCGAATTTCTGGCCGGGTGAGCAGTCCTCATACACTTCCGCTCCCCTGATCGCCCCGATTGAACCTTCATATTATTACCGGACAACTTTTGTCGGCCATCAGAATAATATCTACTGGTTTAACTGCGTCGGGGCACCCAAATCGGAAACTTGTCCGATTTATGCCGCTCTCGATGCCGACGCCTCCCTGGCCTGGAGTACGCTTTCGGGCGAGGATGTCAACAATGATGGCAAGTACGATCTTTTTGCCACTTCCAGTGGAACCGACCATAAAATTTACGCTTTCCAGAATAATGGCAATTCCTCGGGTGGCAGCGCTTTAAGCGGCTGGCCGGTTTCCCTTCCGGAAAACCATAATAGCATGTTCTGCCCGGTTACTATTGCCGATGTCGATCACGACGGCTATTATGAACTTTTCACCGTGACCTATAAAGGCGCCGTCTGCGCCATGAACCATGATGGGACGCCCCTGATTGGATCAACCATCGATTTCTATCAGATGCCTGATACTTGCAGTACCTATTCCGGCGTGGCCCTCGGGGATCTGACCGGCGATGGACAGCTTGAACTCGTTGTCACCGGCAGAGTTGATGGAAACGGTTTACACTACCGCTATGTTTATGCTTTCGATCTTTCAGGTGATCTCCTGCCCAATTTCCCTGTCAGCGTGGCCTCCAGCGGTTTGCTCTCGACGCCGCTACTGGCCAATTTCGATGTCACCGATGAGGGCCTCGAAATCCTGGTCAACAATGCCATGGACAACCTATATATTATCGATGCCGATGGTTCGGTTATTTTCGACTGGCCCGAAGAACCATTCGGTTCGGAAGAGATCTGGTACTCGATTACCATGCCTTCGGTTATTGATGTCAACGATGATGGTGTTCTCGAAATCGTCGGTATCATACATGACCAGCTCTTTATCATCGATCAGGCCGGTAATTTCATCGACGGCTGGCCGAAAACACTACGTAATATCGTCGTCACCGATTTTGTCAATAATCCTATGGTCGGCGATATCGATGGCGACGGGGATTTCGAAATCGTTCTAAATTACGGCAGTAGTACCTATGCCTATGAAATCAACGGTGACCAGGTTCCGGGTTTCCCGATTTCCGATGGCGCCGGCGGAATTCCCGCCCTGACGCCCATGATATCATATGATGACCTTCATCTGGTCTGTGCCGGTGATGAAGTCAAGGTTTGGGATCTTGAGGAAACCTATGCCGGAGCGGAGTTCGCCTGGCCCGTTTATGGCCACGATTCCCACCGGACCCATAATATCCTCGGAACTAAACCTTTCCTGTATTCGTTCAGTTGCCCCAGTTCCATTGTTTACAGTCATTCCACCACCGTCAGTGCTACCGTCCTTGAATACGATGAACGGTGGGGCGATGAACTGACTTATGTCTGGAGCGCTGTTCGGGGAACCATTACCGGTTCCGGTCCATCGGTAACCTATAACGCCCCGAGCTATACCTGTACCGATTATGTCACGCTCAAGGTGTACGACAAGGGCGGCAATACTGTCATCAAAAAACGCACCATTTCGGTGACAACCGGGAGTTCCGGCGGCAGTTGTCCGTTTGTTTATGTTAAAACCTCCGAGGGTTTTGTCGTCGATAATACTATTTTGACTCAGTCGGAAGATCCGGCCAATCGCGGTCAGATCGTGACCGACTTCTATAAATTGCAATACTACCCGGAAGTGACAAACGGCTCAATCGATCTCGACGTCCGCGAAATCGAGTTCGAGCGTTCCTACCTTGATCGTTTATCGCTCCTCCTGGTTGAAGTCCCCGATGATCTCGATCTGGCCTTCTCGTCGAACGGTGATAATGCTTACATTTCACCCGAGGCTCAGTGCCTGTCAACCGTCACCACCGATGAAGCCGATATCACCGATCTTGTGACTCTTTATGATTCGGAAACTTATATCGGTTATGGCCCGCTCTATATCAATGTCAATATTCCCGAGGATGCCGATTATGATGATCTTCTCGTGAATGTCCATCTCAACAAGGAAAGTGCAAATAACGATGGTACCGGAACGAAACTGTCGCATATAATTAACAAGCCCAACGGCCTGACCGACACCTTCACACCCATGAAATTGATGGTGTCTTCGGAGAAAGACGGAATACTGGAACTGGCCGCAGCACCCAGGGTTTATCCATCCACTATTTCCTATAAAATACCCCGCGATTTTGTTCGGGACGGCATGATTACCCTGAGCTGGCAGACCAAACTGGATATCGATCGTATTGAAATCACTCCGGCCCTGCGGAAGGAAGTAATTATACGCGAAATTATGCCGCACTCGGCCTCATTTAATGACAATGAAATTGATCCCAATGACATTCTCAGCGCCGATGGGAAATTTGTCAACCTGATGCCTACCGATATTATCCGGCTGACTTTTACCGACATTCCGGACGCACCCGTTGGGTATCATTACGAATTCGTTTTCCGTTCGACCGGTTATTATACCAGCTTCGATGATCAACAGGATCATACCATGCTTCCGGAAACACCCGAATTGTTCCAGAATTATCCCAACCCATTCAACCCGATCACGGTCATTCCGTTCTCCCTGCCCCAAACCGGCAAGGTTCGTATCGACGTGATCAATATTCTCGGTCAGCATGTCCGAACGCTCTGGGATGATGAGGCTTCGGCCGGTTACAACACCGTTCAATGGAACAGCCGCAACGATTCCGGTTCACCGGTGGCTAGCGGAATATACTTCGTTCGTCTGCAGTATGCCGAACATGTCCGCACCATGTGTCTCCAGCTGGTGAAATAAGGAGGTGGGAGAAATATGTTAAATAAACCTGAAACTGAATATAAACCTTTACGGTTTCTGCTGATAACCGTTCTGGTCATCTTTATAATAGCCTTCGGATTACGGTCAGCCCGGGCCGATTGTGATGTGGAATACTGGGATGATCTTGATTATCACAGCAGTAGTTATTCGCTGGAACTCGATCCGTTCCAGTATGAAACCTATTGCCATGATTTCTATTTCTATCCCGATACCGGAGGTTTGTCCTTATCTGTTACCAACATTAATAACACCGAGGGCAGTCACGCTATGGTGGCCATACGCCCGGTATTAAGCGGTTCCTGGGTCCGACAGGCCACCAGCACCGGAAATAGTGTCAGCGTATCCTACAGCGTAACCTACGCCGAGGAATGGATCGCCCATATCGAATATTATGCCGGCGGCCCCTGGGATGAACCGGTGGTTCATATCACCCATGATCCTCTGGATCTGGATGTTAAGATCACCAGCGTAACCAACCCGGCCGTGCAGGCGGTCTACGCCTCCAAGGATGATGACCTTTCCTTTACTTTCAAAGTGGAAAATATCGGTCACGATGACTTCCCCCCTGAACTCTGGGAGATCCCGGTTGAGCTTTATGCCGATCAGAGTGTGACGATTTCCAATTATACCACTCACACCAGGCAGGACTACTGGTACGTCTATTTCACTGTCTTTCAGGATGAAACTATCACCCTTAATATCAGCAATCCTAATATGTCCTCCGGAACCCATTTCAATGTCGTGGCGGTGGTAGATCCGACACCCAGTGTCTATCCGACAACCGGGAATAATGCCCTGAAAATAGCCGATATCTACTGGAATCATGTGATTAACGGCTTTGTCAGGTATAACGATCTGGAAAACTGGCCCGGACCCACTTATCCCATTGTTTATAGCGACTATGGCGATGGCATCGAGGTGACTATCTACAACTCCAGCGGCTACTATTTGAACTCCACTTATACCGATGCTGAAGGTGATTTCGAAATCGAAATATCTCAGCAGTCCTTACCAGCTGGCCAGACTTTCAATTGCTACGCTGACCTTTATGAATACGGGGATTTTATTGTTCGTGATGATGCTACCAGCGAGCAGATTAAAATAGGCTATGATCAGTTAACCATTGATCCCGCCCCGATTATCCTGTCACCTTCGACTTCTCATAATGATCAGGCTTTCAATATCGGTCTTAACGCCAGGAACATGCTTAATGAAGTCAAGCAATTCCTGGCCGCCAATGGTATCACATACAATCCGGGTCAGGTCAATTTCCGGGTTACATCCGATATTGCCCCGACCGGTTTTAACCGTAACTACAATAGTAGTAATAGGACTATTTATCTCCCGGAACGGTACAATAATCTGTATTACTATAACCGTATCGTTCAGCGACAGATAGCCGAAATGGTCCTCTACGATTTGGTCGGCAATATTTCCCTGACCACCCCCGGAACCAGTGGTCTTAACGTCGTAACCAACGCGACTTGGGCCTATATCAAGGGATGGGATGCCTTCATGGCGGCAATTATTCCTGACATTGATGTCAACGCCGTCTCGCTCAACCAGTTATATAACTCCGGCGGCTATCTGGCCGACAACATCGAAACCAATGACTGGGAATCCAGCCAACAGGGAGAAAAGATCGAGGGTATAATTGCCCGCCTTCTTTTCGACCTCTACGATAATTCGCCGTCGGAGACTTATGATAATCCACCGGCCCATTTCAATGAGAAACTCAATGTCGCCTTCAGCGGTATTTACAATCATATCAATCAGGATAATCCACAGGATGCCTGCGATCTGGCCAATGTCTTCACCTACATCGAATTCCAGGATCAGCAGCAACCCTGGTGTAACCTGATGGAGAATGCCCAGTACGACATGGATTTTCTTTCCAGTCAGATCGGCTGTATTGCCACCTCGGTCTTTGAACGAGAGGATGCCTCGCTGATTCCGGAGCAATTCGCCATCGGCCAGAATTATCCCAACCCGTTCAACAGTCTGACCCGCCTGGAATTCGATATTCCCCGAAGCGGCGATGTGGCGGTTGAGATTTTCGATATTCTTGGCCGGCGTGTCTATTCCGAGACACTTGAACAGGTGGCCGCCGGGCATTACAGTTATTCCATCGATTTCGACAACCTGTCCGGACGCCATATGGCCAGTGGAATCTACCTGATGAAGGTTACGTTTGGCGCGGAAACGGCGACACGGAAAATGAATTATTTGAAGTAGGAGATTCGGGATATGTATTTAGGCGGAGTACATTATCACTGATTCTCTTGCAACCGGTGCCGGGGGATGCGGGCGTCTCGAACACCTGCATCCTCAGCCCGGAAACCGGATTGATGGCGGTAAACAATTTTGAATTATGGGAATAACAGATTTTTCGATTTGACCAGATTCACTTAATCAAAAAGGAAATTTGCTCATGCCAAATATGATAATATTAAACAGGTCAAGGGCGGTTCCACAGGTCATCCTGCTTCTGATTCTAATTTTCCTGTTCGGCTCAACAGCAGTCTTTTCCTCCGAGAAAACCTGCTGTACAGTCAAAAAGGTAATCGATCCCGATCAGATGGAACCACGCCAGATTCCTGATTTGCCCCAGTCGGTACTCGAATTTATGAAGGTAGATCGGGCAAAACACAATCTGGAGGCAAAAACCCCGGAAGATGAGGCCGGTTCTCAAAGCCGGTATTGCCCCTATTGGTGCGATTATTGTGATGACGTTTATCAGCTTTACTGGGGCAGTCAATATTACTATGATTATTTCTACCCCTGGTTCGAGGAATATTCCTGTTTTACATGGGAATTTTATCCCGACACCGGATGGGTGACTGTAACCATAGACAACATTGGCGATTGGGCTGAAAGCTGGGCTTTTGTGGGCATCTGCCCGGCCGATGCTTCCGATCCCGAAAATGCATGGTATGCTAGTGACTACAGTTGTGATGACTATTGCAACTACTATAGCAGCGTCACGATTTCATACTATGTTTCTCAAGCCGAGGAATTAATGGTCTATGTCGAATACGCCGACTATGGCGGGGACAACCCGGAGATTACCCTGGAACATGATCCCCTGGATTTGGATTTCCGTGTCACCAGTTATACCTGGCCATCATTCGTTGAGCTTTACGCTCCACGCACCGATCCCCCGACGATATCATTTTACGTCCAAAATACCGGCCCTGATGATGTTCCTCCCGGCTTTGAAGTCGAAGCCCGCTTGTATGCTTCCGGCCCCGTTACCTGCGATGATTATTATTATGATGATGAACAGGATTTCGAATGCGTTGAATTCCAATGGGGTAATGAAGTGCTGGTTAATCTGGAAATATATTATCCCGAAATGACCAGTGATGATGTTTTTCACATCCTTGGTGTTGTCGATCCCGATAATTACTACGAGGAATCCTATCTTGAACAGATGAATAATTGCGAACATCTTGCTGATTTGTACTGGAATATAATAATGGAAGGATGCGTAGAATACTTTGACTGGGATGAATGGGACGGCCCCCCATACACGCAATGGGGATTCGATGAGGCGGTCGGAATTCCGGTAAGGGCATATGCCGGATTTAACACAATTGATGAAACTACAACCGATTCCTGGGGATATTTCCAGCTGGAGATTCCCCAAAATGAAACTTTCTTCTATATAGAAGCCTATCTCGATAAGCCGAACGAATATATCGTCTATGATGGACCTTCAAGTTATACCATCGGCGCCATATCCGAATATTATTATGAACCCGATCCCTATGAAGTATGTCTTAATGCTTTCGATGATTATCCCGACGCCTATGATGATTCAGTCTTCAACTCCGGAATGAATGCCGTCTCCACAATGAATAAAACCAGAAATTTTATGAACAATAATGGCTGTAGTTTTACCAACAACCTGATTACTTTCCGCGTTATCCACGAACTTGGGGATGATGTTGGTTCGTATTCGAGAACAACCAGAACTCTGAGCCTGCCAAGCGGATATGAAGAAGACATGTACTATAATCGGGTGATTCAACACGAATTCGGTCATATGGTTCACTTTGACGCTGTGGCACCCTGGTATTTTACGACTTATCCATATCATGATGTCGATTGGTGCACCGATACTATCACCGCCTTTGCCGAAGGATGGGCCGAGTTTTTCTCGGCAATTGTTCCCGATTACAAAGAATGTGCCGTTATGGTCAACCATAATTATTCCGTAATTGATCCCTTGTACGTCAATATCGAAGATAATGACTGGGAAAATACCGGCGGAATTTGCGACGGTAATGAAGTTGAAGGTGTTATCGCCAGCATTCTCTATGATATGTATGATTATTCCCCGATCGAAATGGATCCGGAAAAGGATAATCTCGATATATCCTTCAGAGAAATCTACCAACGATTGGGATCCGACCTCATCATGGCAACCGGGAAATTTGCCAGTGCCTTCGATTACCTGGGAAGCGATTTTTGCGCCTTACTCCGCAATGGCAACTATCCAGCCGATGTTTTGAATTCAATCGGGTGTCCGGCTACCTCCGTTTTTGAAGAGGAGGAAACACCCCTGATTCCGCGGGAATTCGCTATCAGTGAGTGTTATCCCAATCCTTTTAACAGCTCGACCAAACTGCTTTTTGATATTCCTCATTCGGGAAATCTGGACATAACGATATATAATGTTCTCGGTCGGAAAGTCTACGGCGAGGCTCTTGAACAAATATCGGCCGGGAGTTATCATTATATTCTTGATTTCGATAACCTCGATAATAATGCTCTGGCCAGCGGCATATATTTCCTGAATGCGAGATTCGACAACAAAACCGCAACGAAGAAACTCAACTTTCTAAAATAGGAGTCAGTCAAATGATTGATATAAAACGAAGTCTATTTCCGGCTTTTCTGATGTTGATGTTTCTGGTATCGGGGTTGCACGCCGCAGACATTAATAATCCGGTGCCTTGTTATCGACTGATGGATGGCTCGCCTGACGGAGGTTTCAGGGATTCGATCCTGATCGGAACAATCAGTTTTGATCCCCTGCCTGCCTACAATCAGGAAACCAGAGTAATTATCGAGCACTATGCTCAATTCGACAGTGAAACCGGCCTGGCTTTCAAATATAACAGGAGGTTTGACGGATCAGTTGAACTGGATAATTATGGTAAGACTATCAATGAACCTGTAAAAGCAGGCGATACGGTTGCAATCGAGTTTACTATCAAACCGATGAAAATCGGGTGGATACCGGTGGATTTCATTGTATATGAAAATTGTTTCTTGAAAGAAGCCCTGGAATCCGGGAGATCAGTTAAAACCGGTGGCTCATTCAAAGCCGATCTTCTTATCAGCCCCGAGGGAACCATATCCGGACTTGCGTCCGATATCTGCACTTCGAAAAACGCTTCCGCTCTGGGACCTTCGGCCAATCAACTGGATAAGGAAATCATATTTCAGTCCGATCCCAGAATCTGCCAGCCGGAATTTTATCCGTCACTCTGTCGGCGAATCAATGAAAAACTGTACAAACACATTTTCAGTATTAAAACCGTCATCCGCCCTGATATCGCCAATGATCACGGTTATATAATCGATTGCTTTGTACAACCTTACCATTCTTTCACGGAGGGCATCGCGGTCAAAATCAATTACAGCGACAACATGGAAATTCCTGAATGCCCCGCAAGTCTAAACTATCCGGTGGATTCAAACAGCATATACCAGTTCTCAATCCCCGTCAGGCTTGTCAAACCCGGGATCGGCCGGCTGACCATCGGGTTTATCACTCCCAATCCCGATAAAGGCCAGGCATACGGCATGTTTGCTCATCGAAAGGGCGACCTGAATAGTAAACAGGCTGTATACTTCGGTATCGATGACAACTTGGAGGTTTCATTTATTACCGAACATGATTCCTATACAACTTATCGGCAACTTCAAAAAGATGAATCTGCCGGTTTCATCGACCCGCGTTACCAGTTACCGGAATCGAATTCGTCCAAGCCATCAAGAATAACTCTTCTAGGCGAGAGTTACCGGACAATTATGGATCCGCAACATTGATAACAGGGATTCGAGCAAGCCTATGATCCCACCGGCCGTCCGTTAACGGACGGCCGGTTCCGTTTATCCAGCAAATATCTTCAGCCCTTCCCCTTGACAATATTACCGGTTCGGGCTACTATTCTCCTTATGCTCTGGCTTGCTTTTCTGATCTCGCTTTCCGGTATCCTAATTATTTCCCGGAAAAATCTCTCCCTCGGCCTTGTCTCCGGCTCCCTTATCCTGGGCTTGATGACTCTCTCTCCGGCCCGCCTGCTCGACCGTATCATCTTCACCATCACCGATCCGTCCATCATTCTCCTCACCCTGGCGATGGGGATTATCCCCATGATCGGCGGGACTCTCAAAGAAAGCGGCCAGATCGATAACCTGGTCGAAAACCTCAGAATCAGCCGCAAATACCTGCTGGCTACCTCTGCCGCCCTGATGGGTCTTCTGCCGATGCCCGGAGGAGCGCTTCTCTCGGCTCCGATTCTGGAAAAAGCCGGTCAGGATATTCCCGGTGAGCTTAATGCCGTCATCAACAATTGGTTCCGGCATATTTTCATCCTGATTTACCCGCTGGCCCCGGCCCTGATTGTCGCGGCCGAGATATGCGATCTCGATGTCTATCGCGCTATTCTCTATATCCTGCCCGGCGCCGTGTTCGCCTATATTCTCGGCCACCTCTTTTTTCTGCGACATATCAACGGCCGTCTGACTTACACCGGTCAATTCTCCCTGAAAGCTCTGTCGGTGCCTCTTTTAATAATCCTTTCAGCCCCGGTGCTTGATTTCATCCTGAAGAAGGCTCTTGGGATGGGATCGCTGGCCACCCTGATCGGTGTCGTCACCGGTTTTACCCTGTCAATCGCCCTCAGCCGGAAAAAGCTGGACTTAAAGGACCTTACCAGACGCATGAAACCGTGGAATTTCGCCCTGATTATTCTGGGCATGTTTTTATATCTGCATATTTTTCAGGCGTCAGACACCTCCACGGTTATCGCCGAACTCCCCCTGCCGCCTCTCATGCTGGCCATTATCGCCGGTTTTTTACTGGGTCTTCTCACCGGACGGGTGCAGCTCCCGGCCTCGATTGTCCTGCCGATTTATCTCGGCGCCCAAAGCCAGATAACGCCGTTTATATTCGCCCTGATCTATATCGCCATCTATTTCGGATATATCATTTCCCCGGTCCATCCCTGCCTGGTGGTTACCTGTGAATATTTCCATGTCTCCATCAGGGAAATGATCAAGAGGATGGTACTGCCGACCGCCATAATAATCGCGGCGGTTATAATTCTGGCTCTGTTGTTCGGATAAGATTGATACCGCCAAACGGCTATTCCCACTCGACCGTGGCGGGTGGTTTACTGGTGACATCGTAGAGCACCAGGTCGATTTCACGGAACTTGTTTTCGATTTCAGCGGTCAGATCGGCGATATCTTCCCGTATCACATCCTCGCCGATAACAGCCGGACGGCCGGTCATATAATCATTGGTGATAAAGGTCCGGATCGCCACGGAGTACTTCCGATCGATCCCGATCGGAACCAGCACCGCCAGCACCTGGCTCATCGGCGGCTTATTGAGTTTGCCGGTCACCACATGATCGAGCTCCCGGAGTAAATCCACCGTCTCACGGTTGAGATACATTTCATGAGTCGTAATCGGTCGTTCGATCCCGGTTTTATTCAGGATATAGGCCACCCGGTTGACACCCTCGACCCGGTTTGGCAGGCTGGTCCCGATTTTATAAATCTGCGGCCAGTCGAAATCGAGTCCCTTGCCCCAGATCAGCGACAGGTGCCGATAACTGCGGACATCTCCCTGCACCCCGACACTCCGCACCGGCAACACCGCCCCCTTGTATTCGCCTCCGATATTGGCCATCACCTGCTTGAACTGCTCGATTACCCCGGGCGCAACCTCTCCGCCGGCCCGGTTGCAGATCAGGCGGATCGCCAGTCCCGGCCCGGGAAACGGCTGACGTGAGGCGATACTCTCATCGATTCCCATCCGCCGGGCTACCTGCCGAACCTCGTCCTTATGCCAGTCCCAGTTAGTCTCGATCACCATCCCGCGAGCCCGGGCCTGCCGGATCATCTCGACATCGTTGTGATGAGTCTTGATTTTATGAGCCGTTTTGCTGACATCGGGATTGCCGCTCTCGATTAAATCGGGCCGCAGGGTTCCCTGCGCCCAGAAGGTGGTTTCCGGGTCAAGACCCAGGCGGTCGGAAACTTCCCTGATAACCTCGACAAAAACCTCGCCGATAATATTCCGTTTTTCTTCCGGGTCGGTTGTTTTCACCAGCGGGCCGATTTCGTGACCGTTTACTTTGACTATCGAATTGAAGAATTTCTTTTCGGCGTTTTCGCGGATCAGATGTTTCAAGCCCATCCGTTCCAACTGCCGGCAGATCAAATCGCTTTCGTTTTTGCGCATCAAACCGTGATCGACATGGATTGCATAAATCTGGTCCTCATCGAGCGCTTTGGCCAGAAGGGCGGCGCTCACGGCCGAATCGACTCCCCCGCTGACCAGCACCAGCACTTTTCCATCGCCCACCTGTTGCCTGATTTTGGCAATGGCTGTTTCGATCCGGTCCTCGAGGATGTAGTTGCCTTCCAGGCCGCAAATCTTATGTACAAAATTGGCGAGCATTTTCATGCCGTTGACCGTCAAGTCCACCTCGGGATGGAACTGCACCCCGTACAATTTCCGTTTTTCGTCATAAAGCGCGGCGCAGACTTTATCCGAATGGGCCGCCTGTTTGAAACCCGGGGCCAGGACTTCGACCGAATCGCCATGACTCATCAGCACCCGCTGGTCTTTCGCCAGATCGTCAAACAGAGGACACCCGGGTTCGATCTCGATTTCGGTTTCGCCGTACTCATGACGGACCCCCGGCGAGACAATTCCCCCGAAATGTTTATTCAGCAGATGCATCCCGTAGCAAATTCCCAGGACCGGAAGGCTCATCTCGAGTATTCCCGCATCATAATCGAGCCCGCCATCCCAGACCGATTTCGGTCCGCCGGACAGAATTATCCCGTCATAGCCTTTGATCGTTTCCGGGGAGATATCAAGGGGGTAAACCTCGGATCTGACCGATAACTGCCGAACCCGGCGGTCAATCACCTTGGTATACTGGCCGCCGCAATCGAGAATGGCGATACTGTCGATTTTCAATCCTTTTCTCCGGTGTACTCGCTTAATATTTGGCCGGTAATGAAAAGAATTTCCCCCGTTTTGTCAACTCCGCTTTTTGGGCCGTTGTTTATCCGTGACACAGGGGCAGACGAAAGCGTCTGACGCGTATGAGCAGGGGATTTTAGGGGTATGTAAAGCGGATTGGATGACACACCCCGTCTCCGCCTGCGGCATGAATGCCTGCGGCGGATCCACCCCTCTCGAGAGGGGATTAATAAGATGGATTCCCATTTTCATGGGAATGACATGAAAAGGGGCGGGAATGACAAATGCCACATCTGAGGGCGTGACCCGCCCGGAAGCCCTCGCCAAATGGGTTCGTTTCCTCATAAAAAGGTTTTCGGCAAAAATGGGTTCGTTTCATCCGGCGGTTTCTTTTTAATGCCTCGTTGTTTTAAAAAGGCCATGAAATGGGTTCGTTTCCTCAGTAAAAAAGGTTTTATGCCGGATCTTTTGGGATGTAGGGGTTTTCATACAAATCGGGAGAGGGAACGGATTAAGGGAAATTTGGTGGTAAAAATGGGAGGCTTGTACTGAATTCAGACAAGAAACCCGACTAAAGGGCGGGCGGGCTTTCAATACTTTTCTATTGGGCAACCATTTTGGGATTACACAAAATACCAGTTTTCATATAATAGGCTAACAAATGAGCATTTGTTTTTGCATCACTCTCTCCAAATATATTTCCGCTAACGCACTCGACTGAAAATTGGACTTCTCCATTATAAGGGGTCTTTATTACATAATAACCAAAATCGGTGTCTCCAGAAATTGGATTATATGTTTGAATAACATAATCAGTTGCAGTTTGCAGTTTAATAGAACTAAACCTGCCTATAAAGCTTTGGGCACGCCCCCATGCATTTTCAGATTCTTCAATTGGCATAGAAAATTCCAACGGGCATCTTTTTGCCATTTCAAGACAGTTTTTTCTTCGGGTGTTAGACTCATCATTGATGTGTGCGCACATCCAATCATAATAAAACATATAGACAATAATAGGGTAATTTTCATAATAGTAACCTCCCGGTCTTTTAAAACAAAATATGGGTATCCTTTTATTTTGATTTCTTTCCGCAAATATGATATTTTTGTTTTCTTCCATATTAAGAAAGATGGAAACCGCAATACTGCCAAGCCTAAAATCAATATCCTCTTGGGCAGATTGGATGACACACCCCGTCTCCGCCTGCGGCATGAATGCCTGCGGCGGATCCACCCCTCTCGAGAGGGGATTACTAAGACTGGATTCCCATTTTCATGGGAATGACATGAAAAGGGGCGGGAATGACAGACTTTTTTCGGGAATGACGAGTAAGAGGCGGAATGAAGGGAAAGAGGCGGGAATGACAAAAAGGTACGATGTATGTACTATACTATTGCACACGGTGGTGGGAATCGACCATCCGGCATAAGGCCGCGATATGTTCCGGGGTCGTGCCGCAACATCCCCCGATAACGGCCACCCCGATCTCGACCAGACGGATGGCCTTGTCGGCCATGAATTCCGGGCTTTCCGGGTACACCGCCCGCCCGTCTTTGATCTGCGGCAATCCGGCATTGGACTGAATCACCAGCGGCCGGTCGGTATAGTTTTTAAACTCCCCGGCGATTTCAACCATCCGCTCGATCCCGTTACCGCAGTTAGAGCCGACCAGATCGGCCCCGGCCTCGGTCAGTTTCTTCACGGCTGTCCGGATATCGACTCCCATGATGGTAAAAAACCCGCGCGGGGTGGGATCGAAAGTCATGGCGGCCATAACCGGGATGCTGTCCGAAACGCTTCGCGCCGCCCGGACCGCCAGGACCGCCTCGGTGATATCGGTCATGGTTTCGATACCGATAATATCGACTCCGAACTCGACAAAAGAGCGCATCTGCCGCACAAAACTGCCGTAAACGTCATCGGGGTCGGCATCGCCGAAGGGTTTGAGTATTCTGGTGCATGGCCCGCAGGATCCGTAGATATAAGCTTTAGCCCCGACCGCCCGGCGGACCGCGGCCACGGCGTTGCCGATAATTTCCTCAGTCCGATCCTCGAGACCGTACCGGGCCAGTTTGAGAGGCGAAGCACCGAAGGTATTGGCCTGCACGATCTCCGCCCCGGCCTCAAAATATCTCCGGGCGATATCCTCGAGTATCTCCGGATGAGTCAGGTTGATTTGTTCGGGGCACCGGGTCACATCGACCCCGCGCTCCATCAACTGCGTCCCCATCGCGCCGTCGGCCACCAGGATGTCGCCCCGCGCGATGCGGTCCAGAAAATTTGTCATGTTACTCTATATTTAAAAGCTGTTTGATTCGGTCGACCGAATTGACCCCGTCGAAAGCATAGGCATCGGCGCCGATATCCCCGGCATATTCCTCGGTCACCGGGGCCCCGCCGATAATCACCTTGATCCGGTCCGAAAGCCCTTTCTCCCGAACCAGATCGACCACTTTCTTCATATTCGGCATGGTGGTGGTCAGGAGAGCCGAAAGGCCGATTACCGAGGCCTCGTTTTCGAGGGCGGCGTTGATAAATCTCTCCGGCGGGACATCGTTCCCCAGATCGACAATTTCGAAACCCGCTCCCTTGAGCATGATCCCCACCAGGTTTTTCCCGATATCATGCAGATCCCCCTGGACGGTTCCCAGCACCACCCGTCCGACCATGGGGACATCATCGGCGATCAGATGCGGTTTAAGCAAATCCAGCCCGGCATACATCGCCCGGGCCGCCAGAAGGACATCCGGCAAAAATATTTCATGATTTTTGAATTTCGCGCCGATCGTCTTCATCCCGGCCAGAAGACCGTTATCGAGTATGGTTTTGGCCGGTATTTTCTGATCCAGCGCCTCGCGGGTCAGGCGGCCGACTTGTTCATCATCGCCGTTCTCAAGATTTTTCGAAATTTCCGCCAGTATATCCATCCGGTTTCCTCAGCCCCGGCCCATAATGGTCCTGATTCTTTCCCGGCAACCCATATCGCGGCACTGATTACAGAAATCGTAGGTGATTTCGAAATCATGTATATCCGGCGGGCCAACCAGGATCACCCCGGAGATGGACTTGAGCGGTTTCATCAGGTACGAATGATTAAGATAAATCCCGATTTCATTGGGATAGAGGTATTCGAACAATTTTTTCTGCCCGCTGATATGCCAGCCGCAGTAACCGGGGCTGTAGCGCACGGCGACATGGTTGGGCGAAGTCATCCGGTTGTTGATCAGGTCATCAAGGTATTTCCGTTCGGCGATTTTCCCGGCCAGTTCGGTCGCCTCGGAAGCCGCCGCATCGAGCATCGCCCCCAGAGCAAAATCATTATCGCGGAAAAGCTGTTCGATTCTGGTGGAAAGATTCTCGCCGACCGTAATGGCGAAAAGGGCCAGATGATCGGCATGGGGGAAAATTTCGGCTACCGGCGTCTCTTTTTCATTCTTCCCCTCGCCCCGGTAAACCTGATCGAAATGGGCCGGTGAGATATCCGAAATGATGGCATTGGCATCGCAAAGTCCCAGAAAAATATTAATGGCATCATCAGCCAGTTTTTCAATTCTGGGTGAGGTACCGTTGTTTTTCGGGACACCCTGGGCCGCAAGAACCGCGGAATGATCCGGTTTTATATTGTTCGGTTCGAATTTGGTTATCTGTCTCATAATTCTATTGGCGGTAATTTTGTAAACCCATACCGCCGGGCTTCTTCTTCCATCAACCGAACCAGTTCTTTCTTTATATCTCTATCGAGCCGGGATGGTTCATATCTATTGACAAGTTTTTCGACTTCTTTTCGGGCCTTTTCACCGAGGGTCAGCGAACCTTCTTTAAGCCATCGGGCGCGATTGGCCCGCTCGATAACCGGTCCCGGCTGGAAATGTTCCTCTTTAAGATATTTACGCGTATGTTTCGAAATCAGTAAATGTTGTTCTTTCAATAATTCCTCAAACCGGGGGATTGCCGGAAAATCCTCTTTTGGCTCAATCCCGGCCAGAATACGGTAAACCATGCCGCAGATTTCATTATCCACCACCAGTTTTTCGAGGCTGAAGCAATTCTCGAAATCGAGCATCCCGGGGCCGGAAATATGATTTATCCCCGCCAGACCCGCCAGAACAGCCCCCATCGAGGTCTCCAACCCGGCCTGAGCATCCAGATGTTTGGCATCGCTCAAGGCGATATAAGCCTGAGTCGGAATTTTAAGATATTTTCCGATCTCGCCGTAGGCACAATCGATCATCTCGGTCTCCGGGGCGCCCATCGGGGTGGTTTCATAGCGGATATCGAAAATTCCCGGCGAACCGCCATAAAGAACCGGTGTCCCGGGATTGGCGGTCTGGCTGATAACCAGGCCGCTCAGGGTTTCGGCCGTATGCTGGACCAGGGTCCCAACCAGGGTCACCGGGGCGATAAACCCGGCCATCGGCATAGCCACTAATTCAACCGGAATTTTATACCGGGCGCAATCGAGCAGGTTTTGCGAGGTGACATCACTCCATTTGAGCGGCGAAGTCGGGCAAGCCGAAAAGATGGTCAGCGGTTTAGCCGCCAGTTCTTTCTCCGAGCCGCGCACGGTCACCTGCAGGTTTTTCATCAATTTGAACGACTCGATGGTGAAGGTGCCGGTGACCACCGGTTTCTCGCAGTAAAGCAGGCTTAAAAACAGCCGGTAACTGTCAGCGATTTTTTCATGGACATCGGACGGCACCATAGCTGTGCTCTGGGAATGCAGATATTCCAGTTGACCGATTATTTTGGCGAATTTGATATAGTCGGCCGAAGTTGCCCAGCGCGATTCATGAGCCCCGCTGTCAAGCATATAAACAGCCGATGAGCCGGGAGTGAAATGAACCTTATCTCCGGAAATATCGACCGCCTTGAGACCCAGAACATCATAGAGCGTAATCGAGTCCGGTGTCGTCCCCAGGGCGCGGTCGATAAGAGCCGGGGTGAAGCGGACCAGGCGTTCGGAAATATCGACGGTGGCACCATTGTCGGCCAGTAATGAGAGAACTCTATCATTGTGAATGGTCACACCCAGTTGACAGAGAATATCCCTGGCTTCGGAGATAATCCGTTCGATCAGGCTGTCATCCAGAAATCTGACCCGCGGCCTCATTTGTATCCCCCGTAAAGACTATTGTCCGATATTTAATAATAACAATCTAATAATTATTATACAACCTAATCCTCAAAGGAACATGGGACCATATCCGAATAAATATTTCATTTTGTATCTTGCCGGATGATGTTTTTTTGATTAAAATCGCGCCAATATGAGGCGGAATATGAGATTTACCGGAAAAACAGACAATTCCCTGATGCCCAAGAGGTCTATATGTTAGGCAAATCAATTTCGGTGATATGGCTTCTGGCCCTGGCGGCAATTATCAGCCGGAATACATCGGCCGAATCCAAAATCGGCCCGTTTGAATTTAAAAGTCAGGACGGCAACAGCAGTCTGAGAATCCAGCTTATCGGCCAACTCAAAATGGAATATGAAAACAAGGACAATGACCCGAGTAATGAGCGGTCCGATAAGGTTTATATGGAAGCGCGGCGGCTCAGGCTGATTCTGTCGGGAATACTCGGTTCGCCTGATCTGACCTACCGGACCCATCTCAGCTTCGCCCCCAAGTCGCTGGAGTTGATGGATCTTTATTTGAATTATCGCTTCAATGACAATTTGCAGTTCCGGGCCGGGCAGTACAAAGTCCCGTTTACCAATTACAGGATGCAGTCATTCAGCCGGTTGATTTACCCTGATTGGGCCGTTGTTTCCAAGTATTTCGGAGGCGAGCGCCAGATGGGTCTAATGGTTCACAACGGTTATACCAGCCCGCCCGAATGGGCTTATGCCGCCGGTGTTTTCACCGGGGTTAATGCCCGCGCTTCTCATGGAATCGGGGTTCCGCTGGTTTATAACCAAGACCGTCCCAATCCCTCGGATTTGGCCAATTCCGCCTCACGGGCCGATTTCCATCCCGAGCTGTTTTTAAATTTATCTTATAACGCCAACGGTATTAATGTGAAAAGCAACGCCGATAAGGAAGGCGGCGGTTTGCGATACAGCCTGGGAATAAGCGGCGGCTGGGATATCGAGCTGACCGAACACCAGGATTTTTCGATTCGACTGGCCCCGGAACTGCTGGTGAAATATCATGGGGCATCGTTTCTGGTTATCGGCTATGCCGGTTTTGTGGATATGGGTCATCCGCCCCTGACAAGATTGGGCATGACCGGTTTACTGCTTCAAGCAGCTTATACGATTAATCCCCGGCTGGACATTTCAATCCGTTACGCCCGGGTGGATTTCAAAAGCGATCTGGCGCGAGACGCTTACGAATCCACCGGGAAAGTGCTCGATCGGGAGGTCGAGATCGGTGCCGGACTCAATTATGAAATAATCGGGGGCTATCTGGAATTGCAGAATGATCTCACCTGGTACGGTCATACCCGTAACGGCGATACCTGGAAAGATATCAGCCTTCGAACCCAACTGCAAATCAATATCTGATCAAAGATAATAGGGAATAATATGGTGCCGGATTGTTTATATGGTCCGGCACCTTTCAATTGTACTTATGTGAAATCAGACAATCAGACTTTTCAAAAACTCGCCGGCCGGAATCTTTTCACATGAAAAAATCATATCCTTGATCTGCTTTTGCCGTTCCGGTGATAATAATCCGGCCGAAAGACCGTTGAATTTCGATTCCAGATCCTCGATGGTCATCGGTTCCCGTGGGTCACCCTTGGGATATTCAAGATATTCCCAGTATTCACGGTTGTCATTGGTTCTCACGGCGACTTTTGAAGGCTGTTTGGCCGGAAACATTTTCTCGAATTCCTGCGAGGCCTCGCCCTTGATTTTATCGATCACCTCCCAGATCCGCTTATCTTTCAATTTTTCTTCGGAAAACGACCGGGTCGAGATTCCGTGATCGACCAAACAGCAGGCGACGCAATAGGGCAATGAATGATCGGCGGTTTCACGCGATTCGGGGCGGTACTTATGGGGATCGAAGAGAATATCGCAGGCGCGGGCAATGGTAGTGATAGTAACGCTTTCTATTTGATCGTAGGTGATGTTATTCCCCCGTACGACCTTCAGGGTGGCGGAAAGATGGGTATGGGTCAGAGCCTCGGTCGGAAAGGCTTTCATTCCGCATTCAAGTATTTTGAATTTCTTGCCGAGATTTCCGACCAACTTATCGAGTGCCCATTCGGGTCCGAAAACATCCATCAGACCTTCTTTCCCCTCGAAAACTTTCTCTGTGCCGGTGTATCCCTTGCGGGCCATCAGGGCGGCGAAGACACCGGACTGGACAGCCATTGGATCAACCGTATTTTTCATCATGGTCAACTGCCCCGCCGTAGGACACCCGATGGTATGGTTGTGGGAACCATTGATGCCGATGGCATGAACCATCTGATCGACCGTGAGACCGAGCAGTTTACCGGCCACTATGGGCGAGACAAACTGGGTCAGGGTGGCATGGTGCCACTTGCGTTCCCGGACACCCGGGACGGCGAATTCGCACAACCTCTGCTCGAATTCATAGGCCAGGACAATGGCGACGATAACATCTTTCATTGATTTCGCCGTCAGTTCCCCGGCCGAGAGAGCGGCCGGAATCAGGTCGGAGGGGTGGGAAGGGTCTTCCTTCCAATAGATATCGTTGAAATCGAGAGCGCGAATCATCAGGGAATTAACCAGGGTGGCGTTGACCGCCGGGATACGGTCACCATAGCCGATAACGGTGGCCTGGCCGGTCCCGGCCATTTCCAGGTAAATATCCCGGAGAATTTTCACATCCCTGGTATGATAGCCGCCATAGGCGCAACCGACGGAGTCGTACAGGTATCGCTTGACTTCAGTGACGACGTTTTCGGGTAAATCCTCATATTTGAGACCAACCGCGAATTCGGCGATTTGCCGGGATATTGACTTGTCCATGTTATTCCTCTTTCGATTCGGTATTATTATTATTATTTATCTCGCACGCCAAAAATTCTCGAAAATGTTTATCAAAAGCCATGACTATATTCACACCGGCCATAGCCAGGCCGCAGATAATAAAGATCAGCGGGATATTATTGTCAAGTATCTCGGAGACGGCTCCGGCCAGGCCCATCCCGATCGGCATAAGCCCGCCGGTGATGGTTCCCAAAAGACCAAACACCCGTCCCCGGATTTCACCCGGAGTCATAACCTGAAGGACGGTAATAATATTGATATTGATTACTCCGGTCATAATTCCCATTATCAAAAAAAGCAAAAGGGAAAAAAACCTGTTACCGGAAATACCAAGCAGGGCAAAATCCAGACTGAGCAAAATCAGGAACAGAATCAACAGAAGACTCCTTGTTTTGCCGGCGATCTTCAACATTCCGGCCAGCGCATAACCGATCAGCGATCCGGCCCCGAGGGCGGCAATCATAAAACCGAACCAGTCTGACGTGGTTTTCAGGTGATCTTCGACATAGAACGGGAGCAGTACAACTACCGGGGATATCAGGAAATTGAGGACGGCGGCTGTCAGAAACACGGTTTTCATTCCCCGGTTCCTCCAGACATAATCAAACCCGACGGCGGTATCGGTAAGGAATTTTCTCATGATTGGTTTGAAACCGGGGGTTTTCTCGGGAATGTTTTGTGGAATGATAATAAACATTTCGCTTATTGCGGAAAAAAGGTATGTCAGACCATCGATCAAAAAAAGTACCGGTGCCCCCAGGACGCGGTACAAGACTCCCCCGGCCCCCTGACCCAGAAGTGACGAAATCTGAAAGGAGGATTGATTCATCGAATTGGCCGCGGCCACTTTATCGGTCGGGACCAGATCGGGAATGGCGGCCGTAATCGCGGGACGGAAAAAAGCGCTGACGGTTCCAACCAGAATCCCGGCCACGAATAACCAGACAACGGCCAGGGATATATTTTCGGGAGAACATAACAGCAATCCGGCCAGTGAAAGAACGGCCAGACCGCAGATAATATCACTGGCGATTATAATTTTGCGGCGTGAGAAATTGTCGGCCACGGTCCCGCCGATCGGCCCCAGAAGTACTCCCGGCAACATCGAAAGCATCATCAGGGTACCCATCAGTCCTGCCGACCCGGTGGCATGTTTCAGCCAGAACATCATGGCAATACCATGCACCTGGTTGCCGAGCTGGCTGACCAGTTGCCCCTGCCAGAGAAGGAAAAAATTCCTATTCAGAAGCCTGATCGGCTGATTCACAAATGACAACCCGCCCTATTCCCCGCCGGCCCGGAGTTTCTCTTTGACCCAGTTTTCCAAACCGCCGATAACAATCAATTCCTGGGCGGCCGCCCCGACCGGATCGATGGAGTATGACTTTCCGTGGGCGTTCAAGATCGACATCCTGAAATCAATACTGCAGTTGATTCCGGTCCGGACGGTCAACTGCGAGGTCCCGAATTTCTGCTTCAGGTCGGTTACCAGATCGGGCGCCTCGATGACCAGAAAACCATTATTGATGGCATTGCGTTTGTACGTCTCCGAGAACGATCCGGCCAGGACCAATCTTATACCGCGGTATTTCAGAGCCGTGGCGGCCTGCTCGCGCGAGGAACCGCTTCCAAAGGTGAAGCCGCCAACCAGAATATCGCCTTTTTTGACGATTTTCCCGAACTGCGGATCATAATTTTCCATCACCACGCGCGCCTGTTGTTCGGGAGTGAAATCGTCGATATAGGTATATTTACCGGGATAGATGCCATCAGTGTTGAGATTATCCTGGTGACAGAAAATCAATTCCCCCTCGACAATATCCGGGAAACCATCGATAATGCTGACCAGCCCCGGTTTGCTTTCGGGCTTCTTATTGATGGTTATTTCACCGTTCAGGGGAATTTGACCGAATTCTCCGGGTAGCGTGATTTTCCCTGCGATTGCCGAGGCGGCGACCACGGCCGGTGAGGCCAGATAGGCCTCGGCGCTCCGGGAACCCATCCGTCCTTTAAAGTTGCGGTTGGTGGCTGAGATGCCCACTTCGCCGTCATTAAGGGTTCCCCGGCCCAGGCCAATACAGGTCCCGCATCCGGGCGGTAGTTCGATTGCCCCGGCCTCGATCAAAGTCTGCCAGTCGCCCCGTTTTTCAGCTTCGGCCTGGACCTCCGATGATGCCGCGGCGATATAAAACTCGACCCCATCGGCAACCCGGTGACCTTTCACCACGGCCGCGGCCTGGGCGATATCCTCGACCCGGCTGTTGACGCACGAGATCAAATAAGCCTTGTGAATCCTGACATTCTTCTTATCCATCTCGGCCGCCGAGGTCATCACTTTGACCGTGTTGGGGCCGGAGATATACGGCTGAACCGTGGCCAGGTCAAGGGTCAGTCTGCGGGCGTAGAACGCATCGGTATCGGCCTTTAAATTCTCGGCCCGAAGAGCATGAATACGGTCGGGGTTCATCCGGGGATGAAATTCGCCGCCATCGGCATCGGACGGGACCCGGGCCGGACCGCGTTTGACAATATATTCGGCGCGATTCTCAAGCCATTGGCAGGTCCGCTCATCAATCGGAAACACCCCGGCCAGCGCCCCCCATTCGGTAGTCATATTGGCGATAGTCAGCCGCTGATCGATCGATAGCCCGGCGACCCCGTCACCGGTGAACTCGAGGACGTGGTTGAGGACCTCATCCTTGTTGAAAAACCCGCACAGGGTGATAATGACATCTTTGCCGGTTACTCCCGGCCGAAGTTGCCCTTTTAATTCCACCAGCGCCACCGGCGGGACCTGCCACCAGGTGCGCCCGGTGGCCCAGATAGCGGCGGCATCGGTTCGCACTACCGGGGTGCCCAGACAGCCCAGGCCGCCGTACATATTGGAATGGCTGTCCGAGGCGACCGCCATGGTACCCGGCCAGGCGTAGCCTTCCTCGCACATGATCTGGTGGCCGATACCGCGTCCGGCGGGATAAAAATCGACCCCCATCTCCTTTGCAAAGGCCTCGATTTTGGAGTATTTGGCCAGGTTTTCCTCGGATTTGTTCTGGATATCATGGTCGAGGGTAAAAACCACCTGCCGAGGGTTGGCGATTCTGGCGGCGCCGATTCCTTTGAATTTGGGGATTACCGCGCCGGTGTTGTCGTGAGTCATGACATGACCCGGTTTGATGGACAAATAATCGCCGGAGTGGACGATATGGTTTGGTTCGAGTCCGACGGCATGTTTCCGGGCTATTTTTTCGATCAGATTTTGTCCCGCCATATAAGCACCTGTTTTTAAAAAGGGTATTGATTTTCAAGCATATTCAACGCCCAATTATACGGCACTTTGACCCGAAAAGCAAAGGGGGAAAAAGGGGGGCTTTTCCGATTATTGACAAGATTCCGCATATAAAAAATCCCCGGCGCCATATCACGGCGGCGGGGATATTTCGAGGTGTCGGGCTCCGGGTTAACCGGAGGTTTACACTTTTATCCGATCATCGGCACATCAACCGATAATCATTTCATTCCTGTGACCCAATATACCTCGCGGTCTTAACAACCCATCCTCAATATCGAAATCCTGCAGAAAACCAAGGTCGTTGATTTTCGCCGGGGGCATCAGATCGGCCGGAAGACCGCCAGCCACATTCGATAATCCGGACCAGTTGCCGGCCTCATCGACCACCTTGATAGCGAAATAATAGGTCTGGTTGGGATTGAGATTGCCGATCGCAAACGATTCGGTAGTTCCCGATGTCTGCGGTGAAGGTTCGCCGCTGACCTGCGAGGCCAGATCCCAGTTCTGGAGAGTGATCGGCGTGATGGCGTAGCGGATATCGTACTGCGAGGCGGTTCCGACAGTACCATCATCACCGGTGGCTGTCCAGGTCAGGATGATTTCGCCGTTGTCATTACCTGCCGAAGCGACCAGGTTGGAAATAGCCGTCGGAAGGGTATTATCGCGGGTTGTGAATGATTGCACCGCGCTCCATGCGCCCGAACCGCAGGCGTTATTGGAGCGGACCCGCCAGTAATAGGTGGTGGCTTCGGCCAGTCCCGAGAGAGTATATGCCGACCCGGAGGTCAGAATATCCGTCACCAGCGAGGAGAAATCGGACTGGTCATCGACCTGGAGACGGTACTGCAGGATAGAGGCCACATCGGTCCAGTCGAGCGCGATCGGCAAAGTAACATTGACAGCCCCATCGGCCGGTGAGGCCAGC
Organism: Candidatus Zixiibacteriota bacterium; assembly: GCA_016933955.1. Classification (NCBI taxonomy): domain Bacteria; kingdom Pseudomonadati; phylum Candidatus Zixiibacteriota; species Candidatus Zixiibacteriota bacterium. The sequence continues at coordinate 10,138 of JAFGTT010000019.1, read as the reverse complement.
GACGGCGGATCGAGGAGCGGACAGACGGTGGTGAAACTCCGGACAGAACTCCAGTCACCCCAGCCGACATCATTATGGGCGGCCACCCGCCAGTAGCAGGTTAATCCATCGTCAAGCCCGGAGGCGGCGAAGGTGACAGTGGTGATAGTAGTGTCGATAATAATGCTGCCGAAATCGGCATTATCATCGAGCTGGACCCGGTACATATCGGCCTCGCCGACATCCACCCAGCTGAGATCGACCGGCTGGACAAGATCGATCACACCATTATCCGGCCCGATAACCAGAGGTGCATCGGGCACGGTCGGTTCTTCCTCAGTCGTGGCCGAGGCGATATTCGATAATCCCGACCAGTTGGGGACTTCGTCGGCCGTCTTGAGGGCAAAATAGTAAGTCGTCCCGGCATCGAGACCGGTGACAATAAAAGTTTGTGGTGTCCCGGCCGTCTGGGGCGATGGTTCGCCGCTTGCCTGAAGGGCGGCATCCCAGTTGGCCGAGGTGATCGTTGCCGTGGAATAACGAATATCATACTGGGATGCGGTTCCGGATGAACCATCATCGCCCGGTGCCAGCCAGCCCAGCGTGATAGTGGCTTGGGTGGGTGTTCCCGCTACCAGCGTAGATACATCCCCGGGCGGAGTATCCTCGGGAAGAGTCGAGCGGGCAATAACGTTGGACAGCTCCGACCAGTTGGGAATCTCATCGGCGGTCTTGATCGCAAAATAATAGGATGTCCCCGGCTGTAATCCGGTGACTTCAAAAGTCTCGGCCGATCCGGCCGGTTGTGGCGATGGTTCGCCGTTAGCCTGTTCGGCGCTGTTCCAGTTGTCTTCGGTGATCGGTTCCAGCGAATAACGGAGATCGTATTCGGCGGCGGTTCCGATATCATCATCATCGCCCGGCGCGGTCCAGGTCAGGGTCACCGAGGTCGGTGAGGTGGCCGGGGCCGATCCGGTCAATAGACACAGAAATAGAGGCAGATAAATAGCCAATAGCCATAATCCGCCCCGCGGCTTCAATTCATTAAACCCCATCAAAATGTTCCCCCTGTCAGTTAGCATTTTCGGTTTGAGGGCAGAGGGGTGTAATACAAATGGTATGCCCGAAGACAAGAATAGAATTAATCCCTTTAACCCCATGATAATGGCCGTTTACAAGAAACGGTAAGGCCCGAAAAACGCACAGGAAAGCGGTTGAATTTCCGCGCAATGGTCAGATTTTGAACAGGTATGCCAAAAATATTCCGGAATAATGATCATGGTTTGAACGGCGGCCGGATTGAATATAGTAATTCTCTGAAAAGAGCAAAAAAAAAGCCCCCGTTAGCCGGGGGCTTTAAAATCCAGAAAAATATTAGTAATTGAATATGAAGGATGTTTGAACCCGAACGTCGTCATATGATTCGGTGACATCGGCGCTCATCTTATAGTCGGTTTCCCAGAAGGACACCTCGAGACCGAGGGTAACATTCGGAACCAGGCTGTAACGGATGTTGCCGAAATAGGCGGTATTTTTGGAACGGGTGTTGTTACCCAGGTCTTTATCATCGGGATCATCGACACCGACACCGCCGCTGAATTTGACTTTGGGAATCGGCGTAAACCAGGCACTTCCCCAGCCGCCGAAGGAATTGACTCCATCGACCGTGCTGTTGTTGAGAATGCCGCCGAAATAACTGCCGAGGTTGGAGCCGGAATAAACCTCGCCGGCCAGCCCATAGCCCGAATTGGAAGAAATCATCAGGTGGCCGTTGACACCCCAGCTGTTATAGGTTTCTGAATTGCCCATATTGGTCTCGGCTTTTAATTCGCCCCACAGACCGGAAACACCGGTTCTGATCGACCAGTCCGACGATTCGTGTTTGATATCCAACATTCCCTGGAAGGTCGGGATTCCGGCATCGGTACCGTCATCGGCGCCTTCGGTTTCCTCGCCCAGAGCCAGAGAGAAAGTCGGCGTGAGATTGCTTCCGATCGTCCGGAAGAATCCGCCCGCGACTGTGACATTGGTTCCTGATCCGGCCGGCATGGTGTACCACATGCTGACCTGAGGACGGCGATAACCGATATTACCGACGCCCCAGAGAACCGGGTAATTCAGGGTCGAGGGATTGAGGGGACTGACAATATCCCAGCTCTGACCGGCCAGCAGTTTGAACTGACCCGAAATCACCTCGAAATAGGCGTGGCGCAGTTGAAGCATCGCCTTGTTCTCGGCGACTCCGCCGGTGACACTGGCATAAAGATCGAACTCGATTTTGGCATTGACATTGATATTCCCGTAATTCTTACCTTTCAGATTAATACCAAGACGAGTTTCATTGGCGGTCATATTGAACTGCTCGTCGTTGTCATCGTACTCCTGCTGATTTACCCACATCACGAAATTACCATGACTGGTTTCATTCTGATCGTAGGCACCATCCAGCTTGAAGTACCCGTAGACATTGACATCAAAAGACGGTTTCTGGTCGGCGGTCGCAAGCGCAAAAGCGGCCAGGACAAGGCCGATCACCAGAGCTGTCAGTTTGAAAGTGGTTTTCATGGGGTTTCTCCCTGTTGATGGATGATTATTAATTTAATTTTGATTCCCAATTTTGTTTGAACCCTCTTTCTATCCATTGAAAAGATGTTGATATTATTTATGTTATCGACAGGATTACACCGGGCTTTACAGACTCGGAACAAAATCATGGAGTTGGAGAGTGAACTTTTTTTTACAACAGAATCAGGTCAGCCGCGTCATGAATAAGGTAAATCCGGAGATTTAGGCATTAATAGCAGGAATTAAATAAATTCCCTGATGATATTACGGATTCACTGTCCGAACTCCTTCGGGGTCTATGTAAGTCATTGAATTGTATTAACATAACTAAGCGTCATAATCGTGAGACCAGGGTCATCGGGATTTCTTCTAAAGGGCGGATTGATTATTTTATAGAAATAAGGCGCTTGTGACATTAGATTAATATTGTCATATTCGAATAAATAATCAGGAGGGTTTTATGTTTTATTTCAGAAAAATGACAGTTTTCCTGCTTCTGGGGGTCGGTTTGGTTCTGGTAAGTTGTTCCAAAAATCCCTCGGAATCCGGTAAACCGGATATCCCGCAGAATCTGGGCGAAACGGAAAAAGCCCTGGCCGAATCCGGTAATGCCTTTGCCTTCAATTTGCTGGAAGTAATCAATGCCGGTGAAGAAAACAACAATCTTTTTATTTCCCCTTTATCGATATCCTATGCTCTGGGAATGGCCTACAACGGCGCGGCCGGCGATACCCGCGATTCCATCGCCGCGGTTCTGCAGGTTTTGGGAATGGAGTCGGAAGAATTCAATCAATCTTATTATAACCTGATGAGTTTTCTAATTGGGGTTGACTCCCAGGTACAAATGTCGATTGCCAATTCCATGTGGCCCCGGATGGGATTCATTCTTCTCGAGGATTTCGTCAGCACCAACCAGAAGTATTTTGCGGCCGAAATTGAACCGCTGGATTTCGATGATCCGGAGGCCGCCGATATCATTAACCGGTGGGTGGCAGAGAAAACCAATGATAAAATCGAATCCATCGTGACACCTCCAATCAGCCCTGAGACTATTCTCTTTCTGATTAATGCCGTATATTTCAAAGGTACCTGGACTTTCCGGTTTGACCCCGAATATACTCAGGAAGCACCATTTTATGCTTACAACGGTTCCGAAGTATCGTGTCAGATGATGTCTCAAAAGTGCAGTCTCGATGTTTTTTTGGGTGACGACTTCGTGATGGCAGAGATTCCGTATAATCTGGGGGCATTTAATATGACGGTTCTGCTCCCGAATCCCGGGGTGGATATCAATGAATTTGTCGGCCGAATCAATTGCGACAATTGGAAATCATGGCAGGGGCAGCTTTCTCTGAATGAAGTCAATTTATGGATGCCTCGTTTCCAGGTCGAGACGGAATATTCTCTCGAGAAACCCCTTAGTGATCTGGGAATGGGAATCGCTTTTTTGCCATATACCGCAGATTTTTCCGGAATAACCGGAAATAGGGATATTTATATTTCCCGCGTGAAACATAAAGGATTTATCGAGGTCAACGAGGAAGGGACGGAAGCCGCGGCGGTGACCAGTATTGAATTCGGGAATACTTCGGATGGACCCCAGATGACCATCATCCGGTTGAATCGCCCATTCGTGTACATCATTCACGAGGTTAACTCCGGGGCGATTTTATTCATGGGCAAACTCATGGAACCGTAAAGCCGGGTAATTCCTAACAACAGCGGCCGCGATATTGCATTCCGGATCGCGGCCGTTTTTTGTTTTGCTTGGACCGGGGCGGCTGACAGGCTATATTCTGACTGATGAAGAACGCGAAAATCCTTATATCAGTTGAAATAAAGGAAATTGCCAAAAGACTCGGGGCTGATGCAGTTGGTATTGCCCCGGTTAATCCGGTCAGCGTCAAAGATGCATATTTAACCTGGCTGTCGCGCGGTTATCATGGGGAAATGGCCTATCTGGCCCGATATCAGGAGGAACGTTTCGATCCGGGACGGCTTTTGCCGGGCGCGCAGTCGATAATCGTGACGGGATTCAATTATTGTCCGGATGAAAACAATTACCGAATGATAAAAGGCCCATACCGGGTGGCCCGGTATGCCTGGGGGAATGATTACCACCGGATTATTCGCCAAATGCTGGAGAAACTTCGCGCCCGTCTGAGACTCATTGTTCCCGATCTGAAAGGCCGGATATGCGTCGACACGGCTCCATTCATGGATAAATACTGGGCGTCACAGGCCGGATTGGGGTGGCCGGGTAAACATACCAACCTGGTCTCGACTACTTATGGAAGCTGGCTTCTTCTGGGCAGTCTGGTTATCGATATCGCCATCGATGAATACGATCATCCTTCGGACGATCATTGCGGACGATGTACCGCCTGTATCGAGGCCTGCCCGACAGGGGCCATTACCGCCCCGTACTGCCTTGATGCCACCCGATGTATCAGCTATCAAACCATTGAGAATAAATCCGACACCATACCCGAAAACATCGCCTTATTGTCTAAAGGTTGGGTATTCGGTTGTGATATTTGTCTGGAAGTCTGCCCCTTCAACCGGTTTCAAAAACCAAGGCATCAAAAGGAGTTGACCCGGCGGGAAGAAATCGGAATGGTCGAAACCGGGGCGGTTACAAACATGACGGAAGGCGAATTCGATCTCAAATTCGCTTCTTCTCCCCTTCGGCGTCCCGGTCTGAAAGGATTGCTGCGTAATATCCGGGCAACCCGGATATCAGGGGAATGACCGCCGGTCAGTGGATGAGCGTGAAAAGCCGCTCCCAGCGGACCCTCTCGGGAAGATGGATAACATTATACATGAATAACCGTGGCACCGACATCGGATCGGCCACGGACACTTCCGGAGAATCGGCATCGGGTTCCCATGACCAGTGAATCAGCAGGGCTTTACCCAGAATAAGATTCTTATGAACGGCGTACCAGAAGCGCGAGTCATAGGAATTATCCCGGTTGTCGCCCATCATAAAATAGCAATCCTTGGGGACGACATAGGGACCCCAGTTGTCACGGGAATTTTGTCCCGGCCCGGGGCGGGGCTGGATAGTCCCGGTAAATTTGGCCTCGGGCGGGTTGGGGAAAATTTTGCCATCGACATATAAGACTTTATCGATAATCTCCACGGTCTGGCCCTCGGCGGCGACACAGCGTTTAATATAATTGGTCACCCCGTCGCCGGGCCATTTGAAAATAACCACATCCCCGGGTTCGGGATTCCTGATCTCGGGCAAACGCCAGTTGATCAGGGGAATACGGGCACCGTAGATAAATTTATTAGCAATCAGGAAATCGCCGACCAGCAGGGTATCCTCCATGGAGGCCGAAGGTATCTTATAAGCTTCAACAATCGAGGTTTTGATAATAACGGCCAGAACGATGGCGATTAAAAGCGATTTAATGTTTTCCCAGGCAACATCGAAAATATCTTTTTTCATCGAAACATCCTGTCTTTGTCCGCTCCCCCGTTTTAACGGGTGATATCGTTAAAAGTCACAAAAATCACCAGAATCAGAATAAAAGCAATGCCTACCTGCTGGGCGATTAACCGCGCCTTGATAGAAAGCGGCGAGCCTTTCAGTTTTTCCACCAGCAGAAACAGCAGGTGTCCGCCGTCGAAAACCGGAATCGGCAGGACATTGAGGACGGCCAGGTTGATGGAGAGCAGGGCTAAAAATTCCAGGAGGACATCGAAGCCGGCCCGGGCCGTGGCCCCGGCCAGTTTACCGATCAGGATGGGGCCGCCGATTTCGCGGGCATCAACCTGGCGGCTTAGCAACCCCCAAACGAATTCAAAAACCATCCTGACATAGACCACTGACTGCTCGAAACCGGCGCCCAGGGCGGTAAAAACACCATATTTCCGATAAACCGCCTGACTGCCGATACCGATCATGCCGACCTCGGCCGAATCGCCCGAGACCAGTTCCACCTTGTTCCGGTAGGTTACCAGGGTATCGGTGAAAACCCGGTTGTCCCGTTCCCAGGAAATCTCGACCGGTTGTTCCACTTTCTTATAGACAATATCCGCCATCTCGCGGAAACTGGTAACCCTGACCCCATCGACACTTAGAATTTTATCCCCGGTCCGGATACCGGCGGCGGCGGCCGGGCTGTCGGGCGCCACCTGGCCGATGAAAACGGCCTGGATTTCCTTACCACGGACCATATACAAACCCGTCAGAACCAGTACGGCCAGGACGAAATTCATGAACGGTCCGGCAAAGATCACCATGAATCTTTTCCAGACCGGTTTTGACATGAATTCATATGGTTCGCCGCGAGCATCATCATCGGGATTCTCGCCGGCCATTTTAACATAGCCACCCAGCGGAATTGCGCCGATGGCATATTCTGTTTCGCCCCACTTCCTGGAAATAATTTTGGGCGGAAAACCAAGAGAAAATTTATCGACCCTGATACCGGCCCATTTGGCAACCAGGAAATGACCCAGTTCATGAATAAAAACCAGCACGCCAAGGACGAAGACCGTTGCCAGGATTGTAGTCAAAATATCACCCCACCTGTTTTATTGCAGTATCTCTGGCCCATCGGTCGGCCTCAAGGATATCATCGAGCGATGGGTTTTTGATCGGTTCATGTTTATTTACAGTATTAATAACTATTTCGGGAATTTTAACGAATTCAACAGCGCTATTCAAGAATGCCTCGACTGCGATCTCATTGGCGGCATTATATACCGCCGGGACCGTCCCGCCCCGCGCGGCCACATCGAAAGCCAGTTTGAGAAGCGGGAATTTCTGATAATCGGGCGGATAAAATTCAAGTTTTCCGGCGGCCATCAGGTCCAGACGCCCATTGGCGCTGGGGAGACGTTCCGGGAAGAAGATGGCGTAGGCAATCGGCAGACGCATATCCGGGTTGGACATCTGGGCTATTATCGAGGAATCGACAAATTCGACCATGGAATGGATTATCGACTGGGGATGGATGACCACCTCGATTTTCTCCGCCGGTATATCGAAAAGGCGCATGGCCTCGATGATTTCCAGCCCTTTATTCATCATGGTCGCCGAATCAATCGTTATTTTGGGGCCCATGTTCCAGGTCGGATGGTGAAGGGCCTGTTCGCGGGTGATGTCTTTAAACTTATCCAGAGGCAAATCGCGAAACGGCCCGCCGGAACCGGTCAGGATAATTTTTTTAACTTCCCGTTTACGCCCGGAACACAAAGCTTGCCAGATGGCCGAATGTTCCGAATCGACCGGAACGATCTCGGCCCTTGATTTGGAAGCCACCCGATTAATCAGCTCGCCGCCGATCACCATTGATTCCTTGTTGGCCAGGGCCAGCCGTTTACCGGAATGAACGATATCCAGCGAGGCTTTCAGTCCGGCCGCCCCAACGATGGCATTGAGAATGACATCGGCCTCGGGCAAACCGGTCAGAAACCTGATCCCTTCGGAGAAATCAAGGAGACGGGTTTCCGGGTAATTAAACGACCGGGCCAGCTTGTCATAGGCCCGCGGCTCGGTTACGGCCACATATTTGGGATGGAACCGGCGGATTTGTTCGGCCAGAAGATCGATATTGGCATGAACCGACAGGCCGACAATTTCGATCCGGTCGGTGTGTCGCGACGCCACATCAAGCGCCGAGCGACCGATTGAGCCGGTTGAACCCAGTATGACGAGTCTTTTTTTCACAATTTATATAACGACCGGCCCGATGACCGGTTCCGTATTATTTTCGCTTTGATCGGCCCCGATTAAAACTTATTCCGTGGCCTTCTTAACCGGCGTGATATCTTTGATCACGTACATTTTCCGGATATAGACATCCTTGACCGGTTTATCCATGGCGCCGGTCTCGACCTTGCCGATTTTGTGCAGGGTATCGAAGCCATCCATGAGCATCCCGAAATTGGTATACTGGCCATCCAGATGAGGCGCCGGAGCGAGACAGATAAAGAACTGGCTCCCCGCCGAATTAGGATCCTGGGAACGAGCCATCGAGAGCGAACCCTCGACATGCTTGATTTTATTGAACTCGGCCGGAAGGGTATAGCCCGGGCCGCCGGTGCCGTTGCCTTTGGGATCGCCGCCCTGGATCATGAAACCGTCGATAATCCGGTGGAAAATCAGGCCGTCGTAGAAACCCTTTTTCACCAGTGACAGCATGCTGTCGACATGGATCGGGGCGACATCGCGGAACAGCTCCAGTTTCATGGTTCCGAAATCGGTTTCGATAGCTATTTCAGGGTTATCGGGTTGGCGTTTTTTGTATTCGCTCACTTTTTTATCCTTGGTGGGTTGATCTTTTTTGTCCTGGGCTAAAACCGCGGGCATAAGGAATAACAGGGCCAGGGTGATAATGCCAAGTTTTTTCATAATGACTTTTTCCTCCGTTTCGTTGTTAAACTTATTAATATATCTCCTTCTTATACCGCTGTCAAACCTCAAATTTCTGGGTATTTTCAAGTATTTTCACATATTTAATTTATTTTTCAAAAAAGATTGACATTTGCCAAATACTTTTTCATGTTGTTAGTGGAGCTTAGGAAGGCCTCTTTGGAGGAGTTTCATCTGCCTCTAACAATCACAGCAAAAAGCCCCGCCCTCAAAGGGAGATTCCGGGGCTTTTTAAATTCTATGGGGTTGTGGAATATCATGACAATTTACCCTTCGATTTCAGCTAAATGCGTTGAGAATTATCTATCGCCCATCCAGGTGAGATTTAAACCGAGTCGTTGTTAAAATTTTTGTTGATTTGAAATATAATGTGATTTATGTAAATGGTAACTTGCCTATATAATACATGTAAAGAGGAGGAGTGGTGGATATCCGTTCAGTTGGCGTTTATTTAATAATGAAAAGGATTAAAGATTTCTGCATAGATTCCTTTTCTGACAGGCTATTTCTTCAAAAGGTTATATATTTACTTCAGTTATTTGGTATAGATTTTCGCCTACGTTATGATTGGTATTTAAGAGGGCCATATTCTAAAGAATTGACATCATTGGCATATGAAATCGATTCGCGTAAGAATGAATACCTGGAAATGACCAAGAATGCTGAATTAAGAGACGATGTTCTCGAGAGAATAGTAAAACTGGAGAATGTTTTACAAAAAAGACCTCAGTCCCTGGATGGCGCAAGATGGCTAGAACTTCTTAGTTCAATACATTATCTAAAACATATCTCATCTTCAAATCCGGCAAGTGTAACGTCTGACAATATAGAGGAGATCTTAAAAAAAGCCGGTAAATCCAACTATAATTCAGAAGAAATAGAATCTGCCTGGGAACAATTAAACAATTTGGGGCTTATTGGAAAAATCCGTCTAAATAAAATATCAAAACGATATAATCCTGAAAATGACTAAAAACGATTTTAATAATAAAATCATCACAGACAGCGTTCATGGATCAATTGGCATATCTGCATTAGAGCAAGAAATAATCAATACACAGACTTTTCAAAGATTAAAAAAAATCAAGCATTTGGGTTTGGCAAGCTTTGTGTTCCCGGCGGCTGAACATACGCGTTTTACTCATTCTATAGGCGTTTTGCATATAATGTCAAAAATGATTGAAAGGTTATGCGAAGAAGGAT